>CADBNX010000279.1 GCA_902796115.1 uncultured Eubacteriales bacterium | reverse complement strand
GCACCTGCTCCGCGTAGGAAAGCACGTCCGAAACCGGCGCGGAGCCGCTCTTCTGCGTGCAGCCCAGGCTTTTGTCCTCCAGGGTGCTGATGCCGCCGGCCTTGTTGCCGGGGGAGGGATTCTCGTATACGGTCTGCCCGTTCGATTCGAAATACCGCTTGAAGGAATTGATGAGCCGCACGGTCTTTTCGAAGGCCTCCTGGGTCTGGCAGCGGTTCATCAGCATCTGCTCCGCGCCGAACATTTCCGGCACTTCGGTCAGGATGGCGGTGCCGCCGCGCGCAAGCAGCCGGTCGGATACGCCGCCGATGACCGGGTTCGCGGTGATGCCGCTCAGCCCGTCTGAGCCGCCGCATTTGAGCCCGATCACAAGCTTTTCCGCGGGGCAGGGCACGCGCCTGTCTTCCGCCATGGCCCGGTCCAGCTCAAGGATCAGCCGGAGCCCCTCTTCGGCTTCGTCTTCCACGTCCTGGCAGATCAGCGTGCGGACGCGTGTGCGCGACTCTTCCGGGATCAGCGGCAGGATGGTGCCGATGCCGCTGTTTTCACACCCGAGCCCCAGCAGCAGCACGCCGCCGGCGTTCGGGTGCGCGGCGAGGCGGGCGAGAAGCAGCCGGTAGTTCTCCTGATCCTCGCCCATCTGGGAGCAGCCCCAGGGATGGCGGAAGGCGTGAACGGCCTCCGCGTGCTTCAGGAGCGGCGCGGCGCTTTTTTCCAGTGCCGAGGCGATATCGTTCACGCAGCCCACGGTGGGCAGGATCCAGATTTCGTTGCGGATGCCCGCCCTGCTGTCCGCGCGCGGAAAACCGGAAAACGACGCGGGCGGGAGCGGGGAGAGGGAAACGGACTGCTTTTCCCAGACGTACTCCTTTTCCCCGGAAAGCAGGGTGCGCAGGTTATGTGTGTGCACGTGCGCGCCCCGCGGGATGAAACAGACGGCTTCGCCGATCGGGAAACCGTATTTGATCACTTTTTCCCCTTTTTCAATCGGGCGCAGCGCGACTTTATGCCCCATCGGGATATCATCCGTCAGCGTCAGGGCAAGCTCATCCGGTGAATATGTTTCACCGGCCGTGAGCGGACGGAGCGCGACGGCGACGTTATCGTTCGGGTGGATGCGGACAAGATCGTTCATGTTCATGCGAAGCGGCGGTTCCGGGCCGCTTCCATCCCGTTTTCGGCGATATCGCGCAGTGCGGAAGCCACCTGCTCCGCGAGGGACGGTATCTGCGTCAGATCCTCGCCGAAGAAGGCGGGATCGGAGAGAAACGCGCGTGTCAGCTCGTTTTCATCCGAGCTGCCGTGGGCGTCAAAGAAACGGAGCACCGCTTCGTCATCGCGCAGCAGGTATTCCCCGCTGCCGCGGCGGCAGTGCAGCGCGCCGTCCGCGGCCAGCTTTCCGCCGCGGTAGAGCGCGATGAGCGATGCGAGGGAAAAGGTGAGATGCGGCGGCAGGACGCCCTCCAGGTCCAGATATCCCTTCAGGCTCGGCAGGCAGCGCGCCTTCCACTTGGAAACGCTGTTCAGGCAGATGGAAAGCAGCAGGTGCCGGATGTGCGGATTCAGGAAGCGCTCGGTCACCGCGTCCGCGAAAGCGGTCAGATCGGCTTTGGACAGGGAAAGGGTCGGGATCACTTCCCGGTGCAGCGTATCCTGCATGAAGCGCATGATGCTTTCGTCCTTCATGGCGGAGAACACGTCGTCATATCCGCACAGGAACGCCATCGGCACGAAGGAGGTATGCGCGCCGTTGAGGATGCGTACCTTGCGCTGCTTGTAGGGCTTCTGATTGTCGGTAAAAATCACGGGCAGGCCGCACTGCGGCAGGGGCAGCAACGCTGAAAGATCGCGTTCGCTTTCGATGACCCACAGGCCGAAGGGCTCCGCCGTGTCGAGCAGGGCATCCTCATAGCCGAAGCGCTCCCACAGCGCGGAAGCCTCTTCCTTCGGATAGCCGGTCACGATGCGGTCCACCAGGGTGGAGGCGAATACGCAGCTTTCCCGGAGCCAGGCCTCAAAGCGTTCGCCCAGCTGCCATTTGCGGGCGAGTGCCTCCACGCATTCGCGCAGGTGAATGCCGTTGTCGTCGATCAGCTCCACGGGAAGCATCACAAGGCCCGCGTCCGGGCTGAAGTCAAAATGCGCCGCGCGCGTATAAAGGAATTTGCACAGCTTGCCCGGGAAACTCCTGGGCGGGCAGAGATCAAAGGAATCGCTCTCATCCAGCACGATGCCCGCTTCCGTCGTGTTGCTCACCACAAACCTGAGGGTGGGCAGCAGCGCAAGCTTCGCGTATTCCTCATATTCGCCGTACGCGTCGACGGCTTTCGCGACGGAGGTGACGACGCGTGTTTCCTCGACGGGTTTTCCGTCCCTGACGCCGCGCAGCAGCACGGTATAGCGGCAGTCCTGTTTCCGGAAGGCGTCCAGGCTGCCGAAGGGAATGGGCTTGACGATGGCGACGCTCCCGTCAAATACGCTGCGCTCGTTGGCGATATCGATCATCCAGTCCACAAAGGCGCGCAGAAAATTGCCCTCTCCGAACTGCACGACCCGGATGGGGCGATCCGGGGCCGGGAAAGAAGCGGCATTCAATGGTTTCATCCTTCGAACTCCTTTCGGGGAGAAATTCAACCTATTATACCATACAGCGGCGCAAAAGCGCTACCTTCCTGCGGGCGAAGTTCAAAAATGAGTGTAAAGAATATGCTGCCCGTAATTGTCTTGAAGGTATCAGCTATATGTGGTAGAATTCAAATCGAAAAAACAGGGAGGAAAAACAGCCATGAAAAGTCCTTTGATCCCGATGGGCGCCATGACCGGCCGGCCGGACGCGAAGCGGATGCGCGAGGTGCTGGAGAGCTATCGCTCCGTCGGCATCGACCAGTTCATGATCTATCCGCGCAGCGGCATGGAGTACGAATACATGTCGGAGGAGTGGCTGCGCGTCTGCGAGGAGACCGTGCGGATCGCGGATGAACTTGGCATGGAGATCTGGCTGTACGACGAATACAACTGGCCGTCCGGCAACTGCCGCGGACAGGTGACCGAAGGGCATGAGGAATACTGGCCCCGGGCCATCGTGTTTGAAAAACATGGGGAAGAGGTCGGGATCGACGTGGTGCGGAACCGGTACGGCGCGGATATTCTGAACCCGGACGCGGTCGCGCGTTTTATCAAACTGACACATCAGCGGTACTACGACCGTATGGCGCCCTATTTCGGCAGGGTCATCAAGGGCATTTTCACCGACGAACCCAGCTTTGCCTATTATACCCGGGGGCTCGGGCCCGCGGATCCGGAAACAAAACCGGAGGATTTTCTTGCCCTGCCGTGGTATGACGGACTGGAGGAAGATTATCATGCCGTGCGCGGCCGCTGTTTCCGGCAGGACGTATCCGCGGCGCTCCGGGGCGAAGGGCCGGAATACCTGTGGGAAGACACCTATACGCTGCTGGGAAACAGGATGCGCGAGGTATTCATCGGGGGCATGGACAACTGGTGCCGGGCACACGGGATCGTACAGACGGGCCATCTGATGAACGAAGACGCGCCGGGCAGCGTGCGGTTCAACGGGGATCCGCTGAAAATGCTGTGCCGCTTTTCCCAGCCCGGCATGGATGATATCACCACGCATATGGTGCTCGACGGCACGTCCATGCAGCTTTCCGCCATGTTCCTGACCCAGTATGCGGCCCGGGAACGGGCGGGCGCGCTTGCGGAGCTTTTTGCGCTTGGACCGGTCGACCTGCCGATGGCCCATATGCGCCAGATGATCTGGCTGACCGCCTGCTTCGGCGTGAATCACTATGTTCTGGCCGTGGCGGCGCAGGACGCGCGCGGGAACATCGAAAAGGATCAGTATTATTTTCCCACCAGCCGGACCGCGCCGTGGTTTGACTGTTACCGGGAGCTGGAAAAAGCGGCGGAAGAAGCGGCGCTGACCGCGCGGAAGGAATACCGGCCCACGGTGCGTCTGCGCTTTCCCGCGAAGCTTTTCATGCGGCACGCTCGCGAGGGAGAATCCCCGCAGGGCAGGCTGTTCCGCGCTTTCCTGGAGCAATCGGCCGCCTTCCAGATCCAGGCGCTGTACCTGGACGAAGGAGAAATGAGCGACCTGCCGGTCCTGGCGATGGACGAGGAGGGACTGTTCATCGAGGGAGAAAGAGCGCGCTTCACGGACGCGGCGGCCTTTGCCGCGCATGTGCGCGAAACCGTGCCGGAAGAAAGCCTCGTGTATGAAGCGGACGGCCGGGAATGCCGGGACGTGCTGCTGCGGAAATGGGCGGACGGCACGGTGACCCTGGTCAATCTGAGCCCGGACGACCGCGGTGAGCGCGCGCTGATGCTGCGAAGCGCGGGCCGGGCCGTGAACGTCACGCTTCCGGCGCACGGCGTGTGGAACGGCTGCCCGGACAGAAGAGAACCCGCCCGGGAAATGACAAAAACAGAAGCCGCCGCGATCGAAGGACTGACGCTGCGTCTGGAGCAGCCCAATCTGCTGCGATGCCTGATGACCCGGGCGGAGCCGGATTTCCGCTTCACGCTGAAGGAACCGGTCGCCGGGCTCAGGCTGCTGGTGCGGACGGGGGTGCGCCCGGCCGGGATTCTGCTGGACGGGAAGCCCGTGCGCCCTGACCTGCCCGCGCAGGGGCTTCCGGACGGTTTTGTGCAGCTCTACGGCGCCACGGAGGAGCTGCGTCTCGCGGCGGGGGCGCACTGCGTGACGTTGGTTGACGGCATCGATTACCGTTTCCTGCCCGCGGCATTCATCCTGGGAATGTTCCGGACGGACCCGGAAGGGGCGCTCGCGCCTTTCAGCGGAGAGGCGGATATCGGCAGGCTTACGGGAATGCCCGATTACGCGGGCACCTATACCCTGCGGGGCAGCGTTCGGGTGCCGGACGCCGCAGTGCGGCTTTGTGCCGATACCGGGATGCAGTGCGCGGAGCTGAAGCTGGACGGGGAATCCCTCGGGTGGAAATGCTGGCCGCCGTTCGCGTGGGACATCCCGGAAAAATTCCGCGGAAAGAGCTGTGAGGTATGCTTTGTCATGACCACGTCGCTGCTGCCGCTGTTCGGCGATCTGGCGAAACTGGAAGAGGAACAGCCCATCAGCGCCTGGGCCAGGATGCACGCCGGACGATACCGTACCGCCGGGCTTTTGTCCGTGCCGGTGTGGGAAACACGATAGCAATGCTGCGGTCTGCCGTGAGAAAAGGGGATCGGGTTCAATGACCGGAAAGTGGCTGGTGGGTTATCAGGTGCGGGAGGACGGTGCTTTCCTGCGGGAAATCCTGCATCGGAGGGCGCATATCCGTGAGGTGTATTTTTCCTGGGGCAATACGCCGGGAGGGCGTCATGCCACGACCGCGCATCCGGTGCTGACGGAATGGGAAGCGGCGCGGCGGATGGAGAGCGACCTGAACGCCATGCGCGAAGCGGGACTTTCCTTTAATCTGCTGCTGAACGCGGGGTGCTACGGCGCGGACAGCCTTTCCAGGCATTTCCTGCGCTCCACCTGCGATCTGGTGGATGAAATGCTGGAACGCTTCGCCATCCGTTCGATAACCACCACTTCCCCGGTGCTGGCGCATCTGATCCGGGACAATTTTCCCGGCATGGAGATCCGCGCCTCGGTCAATATGGGCATCGGCACCGTCGAGGCCATGGAATACCTGGCGGATACGTTCGACGGTTTCTACTTTCAGCGTGAAAAAAACAGGGACAGGGCTGCGCTGGCCCGTCTGCGGGAATGGTGCCTGACACACGGCAAAAAAAGCTATCTGCTGGCGAACAGCGGCTGCCTGAACGACTGCCCGGTGCGGCAGTTTCACGATAATCTGGTTGCGCACGAGCAGGAAATCGTCACCCGGGACAACGCGGTCACGTTTCAGCCTCTGTGCCGCGACGTTTTTCAGAAAAGCACGGATCCCGGGGATTATCTGCGCCGCCTCAGTTTCATCCGTCCCGAAGACGTTCATCTGTATGACGGGCTTTCCGACGGCATCAAGCTGGCAACCCGGGTGCATCCTTTCCCGGAACGGGTGCTTCGGGCTTATGACGAAGAACGCTGGAGCGGAAATCTGCCGGATTTGACGGAACCGTCGCATTCCGCAGTACTGTATCCCCGGATAATCGAGAACAGCGCACTCCCCGAATGTTTTGGAGAGACAGTGTCTTCCTGTGGGCAGAAGTGCCGCCGGGGAGAAGCCTGCACATACTGCACCCAGGCAGCCCGGCAGGCGCTGCGGAAACTGCCGCAGGAGCCTGCTGGCTGAGAAAGGAACAAGACATGGAAGCACTGACCAGTGAAATCATAAAAAAAGCGGCCTTCGAGGCAGGAGCCGATCTGTGCGGCATCGGAAGCATGGATCGCTTTGAAGGCGCGCCGCGGGATATGGATCCGAGGGAACTGTATCCGTCTGCCAGATCCGTGATCGGACTCGCGTTCCGGATTCCCCGGGGCGTACAGCGCGGCATTGAGGAAGGAACGCAGTTTTACCAGTACCCGTCCATGGCGTACGGAGGCATCAACGAGATCTTTGCACCGGCTGTACTGTATCAGGTGGGCAGAGTGATCGAGGATCACGGATACGAAGCCATGCTGAACCGCAACACCGGCGCGAGGGGAAGCGTATCGGACGTGGACGGGAAGGCGGGCAATTCGATTTCACCGGAGGAACAGATCACCTCCAATCAGCAGGAGGAAAAGAAAACCGCGCTGCACCGGACCGTTCAGTTCACGCGGCCGGTCAGGAAAGGCGGGGTGGCACCGGATATCCAGATTCACTTCCGCCTGGCGGCGGTGATCTGCGGGCTGGGGGAGATCGGCTGGAGCAAAATGCTGCTGACGCCTCAGTTCGGACCGCTGCAGCGGGTGGCGTTCCTGTTTACGGACGCGGAGCTTGAACCGGATGAAATGTACCACGGGAAGCCCCTGTGCCGCCGCTGCATGGCCTGCGTGCGGGAATGCCCCGGACACTGTATCCCGGACATCAAAGAGGGGAAAAAGATCAGCGTGACCGTCGGCGGCAAGCTGTGCGAATGGGCGGATATCGATATGTGGCGCTGTTTTGCCTTTTATACCCACGCGGGCCGGTACTACAATCCGTTTGTGCCCGGAGAAGTATTCGACAAAAACGAAAACGGCGATCTTGACGTGCTGGAAAAGGACATTCCGGGAGACGAAGAACTGGTGGCGCGCTCCTACGCCGCGCTGCAGGGGTATTTTCCCACCTGGGTGGGCTATAACATGGCCAAATGCGGCGGCTGTATCCGCGGCTGTGTCAGCATGCTGGAAAAACCTGGCGGATGCATGGAAAACCGCTTCCGGGAGCCGCTGCGCACCAGGAAACCATGGAAGCTGGACCGCTGAAGGGGAGGAAACACGATGCTGACAGCGGATAGAGTGAAACAAAGAGCGCGTGAATTGGGCGCGGATGTATGCGGAATCGGGGATATCCGGTATTTTGCGGATGAGGTTCCGGAAAAAGACCCGAAAATGATCCTGCCGAGCGCGGCCTGTGTGATCGGCTGTGCGTTCCGGATCCCGAACGGTCTGTTTGAATGCATGGCAGAAAAGAGGCAGTATGTCAATTACCTGTCCCTGGGGCCGAAGTTTGTGGATGAGCAATTGGCGGAGATTTTTCTGCTGCGCATGGCGGCGTTCCTTGAGAACGACGGGTGGGATGCCTGCGTGCAGCGCCGCGTGACCAATCTGAAGGCGAAGGGGGATAAAACCCAGAACCCGGAGGTGATGGATACCTATGAGCTTGTCCACGCGGTACCGGTATCGCCGGATAAGCCCGCGCCGGAGGTGATGATTGATTTTGCGCGCGCGGCAAAAGCCTGCGGCATCGGTACGGAAGGCCTGAGCGGCTCCATCCTGACGCGGCGGTTCGGGCCGCGCGCGCGGTTCGTATTCATCATCACGAACGCGCCGCTGGAATGCGACGCGCCGATGACGGAAAACCTCTGCGACGGATGCGGAGCGTGTGCGGACGCGTGCCCGGGCCATGCCATCGGCGCCGAGGGACGGGACACCTGGCAGTGCAGTGTCTATTACCGCGGCGCGCATGAGGGGAACCCCTATCTGCCGGACGGCTTTCTTGAAGGCGATCCGGAACGCGAACGGATCCTGCGGGGCGAAGAGCGCTTTGACGCGGACAGCGCGCGGGGAATGTACGCGAAGCTGCGCTTTATGCCGGACAACGAGGGGTATGTGCCGTGCCTGTGCGGCCGCGCCTGCGACAGCGCGTGCTGGCATCATCTGAAGGAGGCGGGGAAGCTTGACGTATGACGGAAAACTGCTGGAAGCGGTACTGACAGCCGGAAAAGCGGCGGGCGTTGATCTGATCGGCATCGGGGGTGCCGAACGCTTTGCTGATCCCGCGCTGCGCGCCATTTTTCCGGAAGTCATCTCTGTGATCGCGATCGCTTTTCGGGTGCTGCGCGGCTCCTTCCGCGGCATTGAGGAAGGCACCACGTTTTATCAGTATACGACCACCGGGGTGGAAACCATCGAAGAAATCATGCTGCCTTCGGCGCTGCTGAAAATTTCCGCCGCGATCGAAGACGCGGGGTACCTGGCCGTTCCGCAGCGGCGCAACCAGAAGCTTCGGAAGGAAAAAGAAAAGCCGAATCCCGAAATGCTGCATACGGACTGGTATCCGGCGGGAGAAAAGGAGCCGCAGCTGGATTTTGCGCGCGCGGCCGCTTCCTGCGGCCTTGGGGAAATCGGTATGAGCGGCGCGCTGCTGACGGAAGCGTTCGGTCCCTTCCAGCGCACGGCCTTTGTGCTGACGGACGCGCCTCTTCCCGAAACGCCCCGCGCAGAGCTGCATCTGTGCGATCGCTGCGGGAAATGCGCGGCGGCCTGTCCGGGCCGTGCCGTGGATGAAAAGAACGGCACGGATCCGCTTCGCTGTGCCGTGTATTACCGGGGCGCCGGCAGACACGCCAATCCGTTTATGCCGCCTGATGCTTACGCCGATTTTCCGGATCGCGAGGCGATCATGGAAGGCAGCGCGGCGCTGGACTATGCCCATGCCTGTGAAATCATGGACGAAACCTACTTTTATCCGGGCATCAAGCACGGGTATGTATCCGGCATCTGCGGAAGAGCGTGTGACCGCGCGTGCTACGATCACCTGGAAAAAGCGGGAAAACTGAAAAAGTGCTTTGTTCATCCCTTCCGGGATGGGGAGGAATGGCGGCTGGAATAAGGCCTTGCCGACGAACCGGAAACGGAAAACCCGGAGACAGGAACCGGCTGTCTCCGGGTCTGTTTTTCGCCTTTTCACTCCCACTCGATTTCGATCACGATCGGTTCCGAAGCGAAATCGTCCGCGGGAATGCCGAAAACGGCGGGGAAGGGGCCGTTGGCACGGCCGTTTTCGCCGATATAGGTGGGCAGCTTTTCATTGCGGATGGCCAGCGGCAGTCCGCTGTTGAGCAGCCGCGCGGAGCGGGGCACGCCCGGCGCGTCAAAGAAATTGACGGCGGTCACGGACAGCCCCTGATAAAAGTGCAGGTACGTTTTTCCGTTTTTCCGCACGGCGACGAAGGGGTCCGGCGCGTTGATCCGGTAGGGATACGGATCCTGTTCGGTATTCTCCAGATTTCCTTCCATGCGGGTATACCAGTCCCCGACGCGGCGGATGAGGCGCTGCGTCTGCGGCGGGATCTTTCCGGAGGGCATCGGGCCCGCGTTGAGCAGGTAGCTTCCGCCCATCGCCATGATCTTGTCGACCGAGGACATCAGGAAGCGGGCAGAGTAATAATCCTCCATACGGCGGTAGCCCCAGGACTGCTCGCCCACGCTCTGGCAGGCCTCCGTCATCTGCGTGAAACGGCTGCCCTCCGGCACGGAGCGCTCGGGGGTGGCAAAATCCCCCGGGTCAAAGCCGCGGTTGTTGATCAGGATGCCGGGCATCAGGCCGCGCACCATTTCATTGATCGAAGGATCCTCATAGCGCGGCGGG
>CADBNX010000278.1 GCA_902796115.1 uncultured Eubacteriales bacterium | reverse complement strand
GCCACGGAAGCACCCGCAACGGAAGCGCCGTCCATCCCCACTCCCGGTGATGTAAACGGAGACGGAAATGTGGATATGCAGGACGCCCTGAGGCTCCTGCAGGCTCTCAGCGGTATGCCGCTTCCCATCCATGAGGAAAATGCCGACGCAGACAAAAACGGAACCATCAATATCCTGGATGCCATGCTGATCCTTCAGGCCGTCTGCGGCTGGGATGTGATGCTGTAATCGGCTGCAAAAACAGAACCGGCCAAAGGCATCTTTTTTTCGGTGCTGCCGGATCGGTATCAAAAAAATGTCGATTGTTCTGCCAGGCGCGCAAAAATGACGTATAATATATACTCGGCAGTGCTAGAGCACCGCCGATGAAACGCTCCGGCACGGTGCCGAACAGTCAAATGGCAAACTCTATGCCAAATCAAGGAGGGGATTTCTCATGAAAAAAAAGATTGTTTCTTTTTTACTCGCAGTCATGATGATGATTACCGCGCTTTCCGCTGCCCTGGCAGAAGGACAGACCGTCGAAGAACTGCTTGGCATCAATCCTTCCGACTGGCCCAAAACCATGTATGTTTACACCGAGAACGGCGGCAAACTGAATGTGCGGCGTGAACCGAAAACCGGCGATAACGTGATCGACCAGCTGGAATACGGGACGGAAGTCGTCGTGGAAATGCTGGTAGTCATCAATACGGACTGGGCCTGTATCCGGAATCAGAAAGGCGAGAACGGTATCGGCTATGTGATGACCAGGTATCTGGTGAATACACAGCCTTCAGACGCGAAGCAGCGGGCCGAGGAAGCCGAACGGAAAAAGAACCTGGAGGAGCTGAACCGTCAGCTGGCCAGCGCCAAAGCCGTGGACCAGCCCTTCATGATCGCCGTTCGCGCGAGCCGCGCTTCCGGGTGGGTCAATTTCAGGGTAGGCCCCGGCGTCGCCGCGGACCGCATCGCTTCCCTGCCGGACGGCCGTGAAATGAAGGTCATCGGTGAAACCGCGAAATGGTATCAGGCCATTGACACGGAAAGCGGCAAGACCGGCTACGTCAGCAAGAATTATGTGACCGTACTCGGCCCCGTTAAGGAAGACGCGCCCGCCAAAGCGCAGATGGGCAAGCTGAACGTGAACGGCGAATTCTCCCTGCAGTGTCAGCTTCCCGAAGGATACACCATGCAGTTGATCAATACCCTGGGCACCAAAATATCCGCTTTCATCACCTCGGAAGACACTCAGAAGCCCATCCTGCAGCTCTCCATCGCTTTTGACGAACTTTTCGCCAGCGTGGAACGCATGAACGATCTGACCGATGAAGCGCTCAAGGGGCTGGAAGGCACCTTCACCGAAATGAACGAGGTAGACATCAGCTACAAGGAAACCGCGTACGGCACGAAGCTGCTGATCGCGAGAGAGACCGGAGACGACACGGACTTTGTGGATATCCTGTCCGTGTACAAGGGCTATTCAATCGAATTCGTCATGACCCCCAATCCCGCCGCCAAGGATCAGGTCCTGACCGACGCGCAGATCCAAATGTGCATCGATTTCCTGAGCGAGCTGGATTTCATTCCCGCAGAATAAAAACGTTCCTTTTCAGGAATCGGCGAGGTGAATGTCATGAACGAATCCGTACATTATCAGAAAGAGATCCCGAGTCTCGGGACGTATGATACCGTGGTGCTCGGCGGCGGTCCCGCCGGATGCTGCGCCGCGATCGAAGCGGCGAGGGCCGGTCTGAAAACGCTGCTTGTAGAATCTACGGGCGCGCTGGGCGGCATGGCGACCTCCGGCATGGTGGGTCCGTTCATGACAAGCTTCGACCGCGACGGGAACCGCCCGCTGGTGGGCGGCCTGTTCCGGGAGATCCTGAACCGCCTGCGGAAGGAAAACGCGGTCATCCTGCCGGAAGAAACCGACTCCCCCAGCATCCACACCTCGTTCATCCGCAGATACCACCGGCATGTGACGCCGTTTGACCAGTTCAGACTACAGATCCTGCTGGATGAGATGACCGCCGAAGCGGACGTCGAAGTGCTGCTGTATACACACTTTGCCGACTGCGTGTGCGAAAACGGAAGGATCACCCACGTGATCCTGGCCGCGCTCGAGGGACTGCGTTCCGTACAGGCCGACACCTTCATCGACTGCACGGGCATCGCGGCCGTGGCCGATGCCTGCGGCGTGCCCACCTGGAAGGGCAATGAAGACACCGGCATCCCACAGCCCGGCACGCTGATGTTTGAGGTCACGGGCGGGGACGATTCCCGCTATACCGCGCGCCCCAAAGCGCCGGTCAAGGCGTACCGTACCCCCGCCGAAGGACACTACAGGGTCAACCACTACCATGTATATAACGTCGACGCTGCCGATTCCCGGAGCATGAGCGCGGCGCACAGGGAAGCCCGCGGGCAGGTGCTCGACGCCCTGCGCGTGCTCAAAGAGGAAACCCCGGGGTTTGAAAACGCCGATTTTACGGCCGTCGCTCCCGTCCTCGGCGTACGCGAAAGCCGTCACATCCGGGGCCGCTATATGATCACCGTGGAAGACGTGGCAAATGGCACGCTGTTCCCGGACCGGATCGCTGCGTACGGCTTCGGCATGGACGTGCACACCCGCACGTCGGAGGAAAACCCAGGGCACAACTTTGTCGTGGAAGTGGCTCCGGCCTATTATGTGCCCTACCGCAGCATGCTGCCCGTCGGCTGCGATAACCTGCTCGTCGCGGGCAAAACCATCTCCTGCGCCTCCCAGGCGGCAGGCGGACTCAGGTGCATGCCCTGCGCCATGGCCATGGGCCAGGCGGCAGGCGCGGCCTGCGCACTGGCAAAGCAAAGCAGGGCCG
>CADBNX010000277.1 GCA_902796115.1 uncultured Eubacteriales bacterium | reverse complement strand
TGCCGGGGGGACACGCGGGGGGTACGGGTACCCACCCGCGGTCCTTGTTCACCCCGTGAACAAGGATATTATATACGGGAATCGCGCGAAGAAACAAGATATACAGGAATAATACAAAGAATCCGCGCTTTTCATTGTTGCCGTCCGGGCGCTTTTCTGCTATGATGAAAGATGCAGCCGAAGCTGCGAAAGAAGGTTGAAAAGCAATGAAAGTAAAACGCATCCTCACTGTTCAGGATATGTCCTGCGTGGGCCAGTGCAGCCTTACCGTGGCGCTGCCCATCCTCTCCGTATGCGGCGTCGAGACCTGCCCGCTGCCCACCGCGGTGCTCTCCACCCACACCGGCGGCTTCAAGGGCTTCACGGTACGCGATCTTTCCCCCGATATCCCGGGCATTACCGCGCACTGGCAGCGCGAAGGGCTCCTTTTTGACGCGTTCTATACCGGCTACCTCGCGAGCGGGGAGCAGGTGGACCAGATCCTCACACTCTTTGACACCCTGGCCGCGCCCGGCGCGCCGCGCATCGTGGACCCCGCGATGGCGGACAACGGCCTGATGTACAAGGGCCTGCCGGATGGCTTTGCCGCGGAAATGCTGCGCCTGTGCCGCAGGGCGGATATCCTGCTGCCCAACACCACCGAGGCGTGCATGCTGACCGGCCTTCCCTGGCAGGAAAACATGAGCGAAGCGCAGGTGGATGCACTGCTTGACCGCCTGCAGGAAATCTGCCCCACCGTGATCCTGACCGGCGTCGGTTTCCGGGAGGGATTCACCGGCGTCATGGTAGCGCAGGACGGGGAGCGCAGGCATTACGAGCACCGGAAAATGCCGCACGGACGGCACGGCACGGGGGATATCTATTCCTCCGCCTTTACCGGCGCGCTGCTGCGCGGCCTTTCCGCCTATGACGCCGCCGTGATCGCCGCGGATTACACCCTGGCCTGCATCGAGCGCACGCAGGACGATCCGGATCACTGGTACGGCGTACACTTTGAGAGCGCCCTTCCGCTGCTGTCCCGCCGTCTGGAGGACGCTTTGCATACGCCGTGACCGTTTCCCCGCAGACTGCTTGTGGAAGGATAGGATACCATGAACACGGAAGAATCCGTATTGGGAGCGCTTGAACCGATCCAGTCCATCGCCGGGGCGTGGCAGAACTTCATCAGCCGCTGGCCCGATTATGTCATCCGGCTGGCGACCGCCGCCGTCATCATCCTGGCGGGGTGTCTTCTGCTTCGTTTCGGAAGGCGCGTCATCCGGAAAATCTGCGCCCGCGCCGCCACCGGGAAGAGGCCCAAAAGCGCCGCGCAGACCAAGACGATCCAGAGCCTCGCCACCAGTATTTTCAACTATATCCTGTATTTCGCCATCGCCATCATCGCGCTGTCCTCCCTCGGCGTGGACGTTTCCTCCCTGCTGACCATCGCGGGCGTCAGCGGCATCGCGATCGGGTTCGGCAGCCAGACTCTGGTGAAAGATTTCATATCCGGCATGTTCCTGTGGGGGGAAGGACGCCTCAACGTGGGGGATATCGTTACCATCGCGGGCCAGACCGGCGTCGTGGAGGAAATTGCCCTGCGCACCACCACCCTGCGCAATAACAGCGGCTATGTGTACACCATCCCGAACGGGGATATCCGCACCGTGGTCAATATGAGCCGGGATTTCCGCTGGGCGCAGGTGGATCTTCCCATTTCCCACGGTCAGGACTGGGACGCCATCATCCGTGTACTGCAGGATGAAATGAAGCTTTTCGCCGAGGAAAGAAAACTGGAGAACACCCCCGAAGTGATCGGGCTGATCGCGGCGGACCGTTTTTCCGCCACGCTCCGCGTTCAGGTGAAGTGCGCGGTGAAGGACGACTGGGTGCTGGAGCGGGCCATGCGCCAGGCCGTACTGACGCGCCTCGCAAAGGAAGGCTTCAAGCCCTGAAGGAGGGAAACGCATGGAAAACCGTTTCGGCATGTTCGTTCACTGGGGCATTTACGCCCTCACCGGCGAGCACGAGCAGGCCTTCGCGCGCTGCGATATGCCGCGGGAGGAATATGACGCCCTGGCGCGCGCCTTCAACCCGGTCGGGTACGATCCGGAGGAATGGGTGCTGCTCGCGAAGGAAGCCGGCATGAAATACATCTGCTTCACCGCCAAGCACCACGACGGCTTCTGCATGTGGGATACGAAATACAACGATTACAATATCATGCGCACGCCCTACGGACGGGATGTGCTGAAAATGCTCGCGGAAGCCTGTGAAAAGCACGGCATGAGCCTGTCGCTCTACTACTCCGTTCCGGACTGGAACCAGGAAACCGCGTATAACCCGCTGTCCAGCCACCAGTGGAAATGCCGCTGTCCCGAAAAAGCGGACACCGTACGCTACCGGGAGTATGTGAAAAACCAGATCCGGGAGCTGCTGTGCGGCTACGGAAAAATCTATACGCTTTTCTGGGACATCCCGCCGCGCTATGAGGATCCTTCGATCAATGAAATGGTGCGCGGCCTGATGCCCGGCATCCTGATCAACAACCGCGGCTTTGACCC
>CADBNX010000276.1 GCA_902796115.1 uncultured Eubacteriales bacterium | reverse complement strand
CAGTTTGAAGTCTATCCGGCAACGGATTACGGCACCAAGATCAACGCGATGATCATGTCCGGCGGCAACGAACTGCCCGACGCGCTGTTCGTAACGCCGTCCGACGCGCAGCTGCTCAACTGGATCGGCTCCGGATGCATCATCCCGCTGACGGAGTATTATGCGGATCCCGAAAAATCTCCGCACATCCATGAGCAGATCGAACTGACCGGATCGGACTTTACCAAGATGCTGGTGCAGTTCGACGGAAACATCTACTCCGTTCCCACACTCAACCAGAGCTACACCAACGAATACAGCGGCAAGGCTTTCTTCAACACCAAGTGGCTGAACCAGCTTGGCAAGGAAGCGCCCACCACGCCGGAAGAACTGTATGACCTGCTGGTGCTTGTCAAGAATACCGACCTGAACGGCAACGGCAAGGCCGACGAAATCGGCATGGTCGGCGGCATGAACGGTGTGTATGAGGGCTGGTTCAATTACATCATGAACGCCTACTCCTACTGCGCCGGCGCGATCGGCGGCTATCAGGTGATCGACGGCGTGGTCAGTCCGGCTTTCATCACCGATGGCTGGAAAGAGGGCCTGAAATTCATGGCGAAGCTCTTCGCCGAGGACCTCATCCCGAAGGAGATCCTGACCCAGGACGCCAACCAGTACCTGGCGATGCTCAACAGTGAAGAATGCACCACCATGTCCTTCTTCTATACTTCTCCTTCCCGCATCAATGCGGCCAACGCGTGGCGCAACGAGTTTGAAGCGTATGCGCCGCTGGTAAACAAGGATACCGGCAAGCCTCAGACAGCCTATAATCCTTCCACCCCGAACAACGGCAGCTTCTTTGTCACCAAGAACTGCAAGAACCCCGATGCGGCGTTTGCCATCGGCGATCTGATGGTATCGGAATACTTCTCCATCGTGACCCGCTGGGGCCAGGAAGGCGTGGACTGGGATTATGCGGAGAACGTGCCTGATGCGGACAAGTACCAGGCATGGGTCGAAGGCTTCGATAAGCTGCTTCTCGCCTATGATGACGCCAAGTTCTGGTCTTCCGGCGAAATGCAGAACCGCAGCTACATCCAGCGCGGCCCGTACATCCGCCGCTACGGTGTGGCCAACGGACGCATGAAGCTGATCTCCGAATCCACCGAATATGATCCGCAGGCAGAATACCAGGAGCACGTAAACGCGGCGGACAACCTGTACCAGGTGGAAGGCTACCGTCCGGACGAAGTGATCCCGAAGCTCGTGTACAGCGAAGAGGAAATCGAGCTCGTATCCGAAATCGCGACCACACTGAACGATTACCGCAACGAATGGACCGCGAATGCGCTGGCCGGAAACCTTGACATCGACGCGGAATGGGAAAACTTCGTGAACGAAGTGAAGAACATCGGCGTGGATGAACTGACCGAGGTTTATCAGACCGTGTACGACCGCATGTACAAGTAATCAAGTGCCGGAGGGAGGGGAAACCCTCCCTCCGAAATGCTGCGCACGAAAGGAGCCTGACCCATGCAAACAGCCCAACGAGCCAGACACGATACCCTGAAATGTCTGAAGCGGGACTGGCGGCTGTATCTGTTCCTGCTGATACCGCTGGTCTATATTATCGTGTTCCATTACGTTCCCATGCTGGGTATCCAGATCGCTTTCAAGAAATACACCGTTGCCGGCGGCATCTGGGGAAGCAAATGGGTGGGCCTCAAGCACTTTGAAAAATTCTTTAAAAGCTACCAGTTTCAGCGTGTGCTGGTGAACACCCTGCGGCTGTCGATTTACAGCCTGCTGTTCGGATTCCCGTTTCCGATCATCTTCGCGCTTCTGACCAACACGCTCGGAAGCGCACGGTTCAAGAAGGTCAGTCAGACCATCGTGAACCTGCCGCACTTCATCTCCGTCGTGGTACTGGTGAGCATGGTCAACCAGGTGTTCGGCTCCCGTACCGGTCTGTACGGCATCGTCGGCCAGGCGCTCACAGGCTCCTATCCGCCGGATTTGTTTGCCAACGCGGAGAACTTCCAGCATCTGTACATCTGGTCCGGCGTCTGGCAGAACTTCGGCTGGAGCGCCATTATCTATATCGCGGCGCTGACGGGCGTCAGCCCCGATCTGCATGAAGCGGCGCAGATCGACGGTGCGTCCCGTGTGCAGCGCATCATCCACATCGATTTTCCCTGCATCCTGCCGACCATCGTGATCATGCTGATCATGCGTATGGGGCATGTGATGTCCGTAGGTTTCGAAAAAGTATTCCTGATGCAGAACAGCCTCAACCTTGCGCGAAGCGAGATCATTTCAACCTATGTGTATAAAGAAGGTCTGACCGGAAAATCGGACTTTTCCTATTCGACTGCCATCAACCTGTTCAATTCCGTCGTCAACCTGATCCTGATCACCAGCGTCAACTATATCAGCCGCAAGCTTGGCGAAACCAGTCTGTGGTAAAGGGGGCGATGCTTATGATAGTGATGAAAAAAACCGGAATGCACCGCCGCGTACAGAACTCACGCGGAGATAAAATATACTATGTGATCGCGTACACGATCGTGACGCTGCTCACCCTGGTCGTGCTGCTGCCGATGCTGTTTGTGGTGTCCGCGTCCTTTTCTTCCGGCTCCGCCGTGACCGCCGGAAAGGTGTGGCTGTGGCCGGTGAACCCGACCCTGTACAACTACCAGGCGGTACTGCGGTATAAAAACGTGTGGATCGGCTACCGGAACACGATTTTCTACACAGGCGCGGGCACGCTGATCAACATCATCGTCACACTGCTCTGTGCGTATCCGCTGGCCCGGAAGAACCTGAAATACCGCGGCTTTTTCACGGCCATCTTTACCTTTACGATGATTTTTTCCGGCGGCATGATCCCCGGCTATATCAATATCCGGGATCTGGGCATCATGAATACGGTATGGGCCATGCTGCTGCCCGGGGCCATGAGCGTATACAACATGATCATTGCCCGCACCTTCATTCAGAGCACCATTCCGGATGAACTGCTGGAGGCGTCAAAGCTGGACGGCTGCAACGACACGCAGTTCTTCTTCCGCGTCGTGCTTCCGCTGTCGAAAGCCATCATCGCGGTGCTGGGAATCTATTACGCGGTCGGCCACTGGAACAGCTATTTCAATGCGTTCCTGTACCTGACCAATCAGAAGCTGTATCCGCTGCAGATTTTCCTGCGCTCGATTCTGCTGCAGAACAATATCGACTCGGATCTG
>CADBNX010000275.1 GCA_902796115.1 uncultured Eubacteriales bacterium | reverse complement strand
GCGGGTGGGGCAGTCCAGGATCAGTATCCGGCTTCCGGCTCCAAGCCACTTGCCAAAGACCACCTTCTGCTTGTTGCCGCCGCTCATAGCACTGACAGGCTGCTCCATATGGCGGCATTTGATGCTCAGTGCATCCACTTGCTTTTGCACATAAGCCGTTTCCCGCTTTTTCAGGATCAGCTTTTTCCTTTGAATCCGCTTTATGCCGCAGATGGCGATGTTGTCCCGGATGGATGCCTGCTGGCACAGGGATTCGGTGTCCCGTTCCTTGGATACGTAGCCGATACCGAGCTTCGCGGCCTGCCCGGGATCGCTGTACACTTTTCCCTCGGTTTCCACCGTGCCGCCGGTCAGCCGCGCACTGCCGAACAGCGCTTTGCCCAGGGTATGCATGCCGCACTCGCTCAGTCCGCCGATACCCAGTATTTCTCCGGCCCGGACCTGAAGTGAAATGTCCTTGAGTCCGCTCCCTGTCAGGTGATCGGCTTTGAGCAGCGTCCGTTCCTGCCAGCCTGGCTCTCTGTCCGCCCGGTAGTACTCGCCCCGCAGTTCCCGCCCGATCATGCTGGTCTTGATGAGGTCGTCGTCATAGTTTTCTTTGCTGAAATGAGTGATGATACTGCCATCCCGCAGCACGGTCAGGGTATCGCATACCTGCCTGATCTCGTCCAGATCATGAGAAATGAAGATGACCGCCCTGCCTTCTTCTTTCAGGCTGTTCATCAGCTGATAAAGCAGTTCGCGGCCTTTCTGGGAAAGGGCTGTGGTGGTTTCGTCCACCACCAGGATCTCCGGCTTTTTTACCATCACCTTAGCCACTTCAACCAGCTTGCGTTCCTGAAGATCCAGCGCGGCAGTGAGGATACCGGGCTGAATGTGACCGGCATGAATTACGTCAAGCGCTTTTCGGGCTTCCTGCTCCATAGCTTTCCGGCTCACAAGCCCCAGCTTGCTGCGGAAGCGGGTGCTTTCACCCAGAAACAGGTTTTCCGCCACCGTGATGCCGGGAATGGTGCCCGTTTCCTGCACGATCATCCCGATGCCATGTTCCAGCGCGTCTATCATGGACACGGGCTGCCACGGCTTGCCGTGAAATCGGACCTCTCCGGCGTCCGCTTTCTGAATGCCCGCGACAATGGAGGTCAACGTGGATTTTCCGCTGCCGTTTTCGCCGATCAGCCCGCGGATCTCCCCGGGATACACGTCAAGATCCACCCGGCGCAGCGCAATGGTCGCCCCAAAGCGCTTATCCATACCCCGTACAGTTAGAATCGGTTCCATGCGGTCACCTCACCTGCCAGTGATTTCCTTTCGCACACATATTATAGCGAAACAAAGGATCGCATGCATGATTAAATTTAATCTATGAAAATGATAATATTTGATATTCTCAAGTTTTCTTAATGACGCATCCGGAAACGAATCTCCCATTTCATGTCATCCGGACAAAATCCATTAGTGTTATTGACAAATTATGGATTTGCGGATATGCTATGATTCATTCCGAAACAGAAAGGCAGTGTTCTTCATGAATGAACAGCAGGTGCTGTCCTGCCTGCGTCAGCTGAACGAAAGCGAAATTTTCTACCGCAATTACCGGTTGGCCAAAGCTTCCGGGGCAGGCTTCGATGAGTTTTTGGGGCAGATTGACAAAAAATGGGTATATCAAAAGAATCTGCTGGTTCCCGAATGGAAGGATACGATCCCGCCGGAATACCTGGAGGATTGGTATTTTTCCGCAGACCGGCGGCAAGGCGTACATGTGTTCAAGCACAACTGCTATACGCCCGCCATTTCCCATCATCATAACTTTTTTGAATTGTTTTTTGTGCTGGAGGGGCATTGCATTCATCAGGTGGGAGAAAACACGGCCGTTCTTCACGCGGGAGATTTATGTCTGATCCAGCCCAAGGTGACGCATTCTCTGGACGTGAACGATGAAAGCATCATTATTGACGTATTGATCCGCCGCTCCACCTTCCGTCAGTACTTTTACAGCATTCTGCAGGGCGATAATGTACTGTCCAACTTTTTTATGAGCACCTTATACAGCAAATCGGGTATCGACTACCTGCTGTTTCATACGCGGAACGACCCCGATCTGCATTATGCCTTTATTGATTTGTGCGGCGAGTCCTTTGCCCGGGAATCCTATTATACCGTGCTGGTCAACGCCATCGTGACCCGGGTTTTCGTATTGCTTCTCAGGCGGTATATGTCCTCCTGCGAATTACCGAAGGACAAACCGGCGGATTCCGAAATCGCGCTGACCCTGGCCCGCTATCTTCAGGCCAATGCCGCTGATGTGACGCTTGCCGGACTGGCGGAGGATTTTCACTATTCCCCGGAGTACGCTTCCCGGCTGATCAGGCGCTCCACCGGACAGACTTTTATCCAGCTGCTCACGAGCATCCGCCTGGAAAACGCCAAGCAGCTCCTGCAGGATACGACGCTGAGCGTGATGGACATCGCCCTGCAGGTCGGATATGAAAGCAGCGAGCATTTTATCCGCACGTTCCGAAAACATACGGGAATCACACCAAGCAAATACAGGCACCGGTAAAGCGCACCGATCCAGTCGGGATGCGATACTTCCCGTATGGATCATCCGTAAAGTCCGATCATCGCGGAGAGAAGAAAGAACCGTTTCCGGGCAGAATGCATGAAGCCGGGCATTCCGTTTTTGCGGACCGAGTCCCTTACTCGATGCAGTCGCCCGCGTTTGAGATTGCCAGTCCGAGGCCCAGGGGCAGCCCTGACGTTTCGATCGTGACCGAAGGCGTACCGTTCGGCATATACAGCACTACCGCGACCACATCGCGCGCGGGCATGATCCCGCGGATCACCGCTTCCGAAGCGGTGAAGCCCGGGATCTGCGGGCTTACCACTTCGTATGTTTCTCCATCGCTGTGTATCTCGATCACGGTGGGAGCCGCTTCCATCCCGTTCAGAAAACGGTAGTACACGGTCAGGGTATACACCGTCCGGGCATTGGTCAGGGTGGTGGTCGTCCCTTCCGTCACGGTATCCGTCAGCCGATATCCTTCCACGTCCTCTTCCGACCATGTGTATTCGACGGGAACTCCGTTATTGAAGACAGGCAGTCCCGGTACCGTGGCAGTCCAGCCGTTGCCCTCATTCAGAATCACTTCCGTGCCGTTTGACAGTGTCACGCGAAGGTTGTCAGGCCTCCGTCCGTCCTGATTGTCCCTGTCATCCCACACCTTGGTCACGGTCTGGCTGGTCACCGCGGGAACATGCGTATTGGTCAGGGAAGTGACCTGTCCGTTCACTGTGGTATTGGTGCGCAGATAATTCTCCGCTCCGCTCTCCAGCCAGGTATATTGAATCTCGGTGCCGTTGCTGTATACGGGAAGCGGTTCGGCGGTATATGTCCAGCCGTTGGCGGCGTTCAGCACATAGATTCCGGCCGTTTCGCCGTCGGCAAGCAGCGTCACCTGCATTTCATCCGGCCTTAAGCCGTCCTGGTCATCCGCGTCGTTCCAGATCTTGATGATCCGCCTCCGGGTCGTTTCCGGATTGTGCGTATTGGTAAAAACGACCGTTTCTCCTTCGGTCCGCACGGCGGAAGTATATCCGGGAACGGCCGGTTCCGTCCAGGTATAAGCCACTTCCCTTCCCCGGTCATACACGGGCACTTCCAGTGTCGCCGTCCATCCCGTTTCCTCGTTCAGAAGCACCTCACGCACCGATTGATCGTCCCCGCGCAGGATAAAGGTGACCGAATCCGGACGGATGCCGTCCCGGTCACTGTCGTCATCCCATACTTTGAGGATCGTCAGCGCAAGAGATTCGGGCTTATGGAAATTGGTGAGGACAGTCGCAGTGCCGTCGGTTTCCGATGTCGGCACATAGCCTTCCAGTTCCTCTTCGGTCCACGCATATTCGATCGGAGCGCCGCCCGCATACACCGGCAATTCTTCAGCCGAGGCGCTCCAGCCGTTTGCCTCGTTCAGCGAAAGCGTACGCACTTCTTTTCCGTTTGCGGTCAGATATACGGTCAGTGTGCTCGGGCGCAGCATATCGCGGTCCGCGTCGTCATCCCATACCTTGGCGACCGTCAGGGAAGTGCGCTCCGGCGTGTGCGCATTGGTAAACACCGTCACCGTTCCTTCCGTCCTGACGCCGCGCAGGGTATACCCGTCGACCGCTTCTTCCGACCAGGTATAATCGATGGGCTTTCCGTCCGCGTAAACCGGCAGCTCCCCGGTTGAGGCGGTCCACGCATTCTCAGCGTTCAGGCGCACCTGCGTCCCGTCGGAGAGGGTCATGATCATCTCCTCCGGCCGGATGCCGTCCTGATCGTCCGCGTCGTCCCAAACCTTCCGCACCGTGAGGACGGTCGTTTCCGGGACATGCGTATTGACCAGCG
>CADBNX010000274.1 GCA_902796115.1 uncultured Eubacteriales bacterium | reverse complement strand
TTTGTGGGCATCAAAGGGCAGGGCGTGAGCGTGTGGCTGTCCATCGCGTGGGTGCGCGCCTGCCGGCAGCTGCGCGCCCTGGCCGAGGCCGCGGGAAAGGACGGGGCGGAAACAGACCTGCTCCGGAGCCGCGAGGATGAAATGTGCGGACTGATCAATGAGTACGGCTGGGACGAAGAAGGCGGCTATTATATCTACGCCATTTCCGACGACGGCAGGAGGATCGGCGCGGATTCCTGCGAGGAAGGACGTGTGTTCCTCAACCCGCAGCTCTGGGCCGTGCTGGCGGGAGGCCTCGGCGCGGGACGGGAAAAAAGAGCGGTCGAAAACAGCTTCCGCCTGCTTTGGGACGCGCTGGGGACCCGCGTCAGCTGGCCGCCGTACACGGAAAAGAACGTATGGATCGGCGGCATCGCGAAAAAAGCCCCGGGCGTTCAGGAGAACGGGGGCGTGTATCTGCACGCGATGTGCTGGAAGCTGGCTGTTGATGCCCTGCTCGGCAACGCCGCGCGCGTGCGTGAGGATGTGGACAGCATTGTGCCCTTCCGCAATGAAGTCGTTGCCGGCAGGGCCGAACCCTATACCCTGTGCAACTGCTACATGGGAAAGGAAACCGGCTACCGCTACGGCACACCCGGCCAGAGCTGGCGCACCGCGTCGGGACAGTGGTTCCTGAAGGCCATGGCGCAGTTCGTGTTCGGCCTGCAGCCGCAGCTGGAAGGACTTTCCGTACGCCCCTGCCTGCCCGAGGGATGGGAGGAGGCTTTTGCGGAAAAGGAATTCAGGGGCTGCCGCTACAGCATCACATACCGGCACACCGGCGAAAGGGCTGTTTTCTTCGACGGCGAACGTCTCGCGGGCGACATACTGCCCCTGAAAAGCGGAGAGGTCCTGGTCACTTTCTGACGCTGCCCCGCGGCAGCACTTCTGCCGGCGGAAGGGACGGCGTTCTCCTCCTCAAAAGCATTTGTCTTTCCGGTCATTCCTGCAGCGCTCGATGTTTCCGCAGCGGTAGCAGAGCTCATTCACGCACCGGCCGTCTTCAAAGAACGACCGGATATTGCCTGCCGTCGTTTCGGCAATATTGTTCAGCGCTTCCTCCGTCAGGAACGCCTGATGCGAGGTGACGATCACGTTGGGCATGGAAATCAGCCGGGCAAGCAGGTCGTCGTTCATGATGTGCCCGGAGTGATCCTCGAAGAAAATATCCGCTTCCTCTTCGTACACATCCAGGCAGGCCGCGCCGATCTTTCCGGATTTGATCCCGTCCAGCAGCGCTTCGGCGTCGATGAGGCCTCCCCGGGAAGTATTGACGATGATGACGCCCTTTTTCATTTTCCCGATGGCGGACGCGTCGATCATGTGCCTCGTTTCGTCATTCAGCGGGCAGTGCAGGGAGATCACGTCGCTGCGGGCAAACAGTTCATCCGGTTCGATGTATTCGATGCCGCTGTCCGGCGCCGGAAAACGGTCGTAAGCGATCACCTTCATGCCGAAGCCCCGGCAGATATCGATGAAGATCCGGCCGATTTTGCCCGTTCCGATCACACCCGCGGTTTTTCCGTGCAGATCGAATCCCGTCAGGCCCGTCAGGGAAAAATTGAAATCCCGCGTGCGGTTATACGCCTTATGGATGCGCCGCACGGAGGCGAGCAGCAGCGCGGCGGCGTGCTCGGCGACCGCATAGGGCGAATAAGCCGGGACATGCACCACATGGATTTTGCCGTACGCGGCCTTTACATCCACATTGTTGTACCCGGCGGAACGCAGCGCGATCAGGCGAACGCCCATTTCATACAGCCTGCCAATCACGGCGGCGTTCACGGTGTCGTTGACGAACACGCAGACGGCGTCGCAGCCTTTGGCCAGTTCCGCGGTATCCTCGTTCAGCTTCGTCTCAAGAAACCGGAACCGCATGTCACGCCCGCCGCAGCAGCGTTCAAAGGAAGCCCTGTCATAGGGCTTTGTGTCAAAGAAAGCAATCCGGATCATCTTCCCCCTCCTTCCGTCACTTGCACCTGTATCTTGACGGATTTTTTGCTTTCTGTCAACAGGAAAGTGGGCTATGGATGAAGGACCCGGCTTTTCTTTTCCGCCGCGGCATGGGAACAGGTGTTGAATCCCCTTCCGGCGGCGTGCTATAATGATCCCGCGTGCGCGGCGGCGGAGCGCGGCTCCGCAGGCGGACCGCCCGCGGAAATCCGGGATCCCAAACAGAAAGGAAGGCCGTATGGCTGCAAAATCCAAATATAAAAAGACCCTGCTGGCCTGCTATCTCGGATTTGTGACGCAGGCGATCGCGGCCAATTTCGCGCCGCTTCTGTTTCTGACGTTCCGCAGGACCTACGATTTGCCGCTGGAGCAGATCGCCCTGATCCCGCTCGCGTTTTATCTGACCCAGCTGCTGACGGACCTGGCGGCGGCAAAATACGCCGACAGGATCGGATACCGGACATGCGTGGCCGCGAGCCAGCTGCTCTCGGCCGTCGGCCTCCTGTCGCTTGCCTTCCTGCCGGATCTGATGCCGTCTCCGCTGACCGGGATCATGCTTGCCGTCGTTCTTTATGCCGTCGGCTCCGGCCTGATCGAAGTGCTGATCAGCCCCATTGTGGAGGCCTGCCCGTTTGAAAATAAGGGCGGCATGATGAGCCTGCTGCACTCGTTCTACTGCTGGGGCGCCGTGGGGGTCATTCTCGGTTCGACGCTGTTTTTTGTGCTCTTCGGCGTCGGACACTGGCGGATCCTGGCGCTTTTCTGGGCGGTGCTGCCCTTTATCAATGCCTTCAATTTCGTTTCGTGCCCCATCGAGCGCCTGGTGGAGGACGGAAAGAGCATGAGCATCGGGCAGCTGTTCCGCACGCCGGTCTTCTGGCTGATGGCGCTGCTGATGATCGCCTCCGGTGCGTCGGAGGCCACCATGTCGCAGTGGGCCTCCGCTTTCACCGAATCGGCGCTCGGCGTGAGCAAGACCGTCGGCGATCTGGCGGGCCCCTGCCTCTTTGCCGCGCTGATGGGCGTTTCCCGCGTCTTTTACGGCGCGAAGAGCGAAAAGCTTGATCTGCCGGGGGTCATGCTGTGCTGCGGTCTGATGTGTTTCTGCTGCTATCTGCTGGCGTCGCTCGCGGCATCCCCGGCCCTGGGCCTTGCGGGCTGCGCGCTGTGCGGCATATCCGTGGGGATCATGTGGCCCGGCACGCTGAGCATTTCCGCGCAGAAGTGCCCGAGGGGCGGCACGGCCATGTTTGCGCTGATGGCGCTCGGCGGTGACCTGGGCGCATCCGCGGGCCCGGCGCTCGTCGGCGGCGTTTCCGGCGCCGCGGGCGGCGATCTGAAGATCGGCCTGCTGGCCGCCGCGGTCTTTCCGGCCCTGCTGGCCGCGGGTCTGCTGATCCTGAGAAGGACGGTCAAAGACAGGGGATAAACATGCAGGCTTCTATGATGACATCGGATGAAATCCTGTTTTTCAATACCCATCCCCGGGCACTGCCGCTGTACGCGGTGCTGCGGGAGCGCATTCTGACCGCGGTTCCGGATGCCCGTATCGAGGTCGGAAAGACGCAGATCTCATTCTTCACAAAGCACATGTTTGCGGCGGCGTCATTCGCGCCGGTCGGGAAGGCCGGGGAACGTCCCGATCCTTTCCTGACCGTGACGTTCGGCCTGCGGCGCAGGCTTGCCTCCCGGCGCGTCGCCGCGGCCGCGGAGCCATACCCCAACCGCTGGACGCACCATGTATGGATCGGATCAGCGGAAGACGCGGATGAGGAGCTGATGGGATGGATCGGGGAAGCGGCTGCCGTATCGAGCGGAAAGCGATGAGCCGAAGAGTATGGAGATGATCGTATGATAATCAGGCGATTTGAAGAAAAGGATGCCGGGGCTGTATCCGGCCTGATCGCGGAGACGCTCAGGAAGACGAACCGGAAAGACTATTCGGAGGAATACCTTGAGGATATCATCCGGCATCTGCAGCCGGACGACATTCTCGCGCTGGCAGGATGGCAGCACTTTTATGTGGCGGAGGAAGACGCGTGCGTCATCGGCTGCGGCGCCATCGGTCCCTACTGGGGCAAAATGGACGAAAGCAGTCTGTTTACCGTTTTCGTGCATCCGGATCATCAGGGCCGGGGAATCGGCAGAAGGATCATGGAAACACTGGAGAGGGACGCGTACTTCCTGCGGGCAAAGCGGGTCGAGATCCCCGCGTCCGTTACCGCCGCTCCCTTTTACCTGAAAATGGGATATACCTTCAAAAACGGAGTCACCGTTCCGGATGAAGAACAGCTTCTCAGAATGGAGAAACACCGTTGATCCCGTTTGACGGGGGAACCCTTTCCGGCGCGGATTCCCGCCGCGGACAGCTGAAGAAGACGAACGGGTGTGAACCCTGAAAAATGAGGAGAATGGATATGAAACACTTTCTGCGGGAAACGGGGACCGCGTTAATGGCCCTGAGCGGTATTGCGTTCGCGGCGGTGTTATTCAGGCTGGTGACCTTTTTTCGCGGCGGTGAGCATACGCCTGCCGAAAGCCTGACGTTTTTCCTGCTGCTCCCGGCGGTGTGCGCCGGCCTGTTTCTGCTTGGCCGCAGGCTGAAATCGGCGGCAGGCGGGAAAGGCGCGAAACAGGAAAACCGGACCGGATCCGCAGAACGGCTTACGGTACGGCAGCGCGCGAAACAGACCGAAGCCCGGGAATCCGTTCCGCCGAAACCGTGTGATCCCGGGCCGGAAACGGGACCCGCAGCCGGGGCTGCTTCGCTTCATTCCGATCCGGAAACGCACGACATTTACGGACTGCCGGAAGAGGTGGAACTCGTCGAATGTCCTTTTGCCGGAAGGCTTGAGACTATCGGCCCGGACGGGCTGAAGGACGAAAGCCCTGTCGCCCTGTGGCTTCGCCCCAGGGCAGGCGCGGAGGCGGCCGGAGTGATTTCCGCACTGGCCGAATGGATGAGCGGAAGTGAAAAGCGCGCCGAAAAGCTGAAAAAAGAACACTGGCTCCAGTACTGGAGCATCACGGGATACGGCAGATATCTTTATGCGCTGCTTACGGAAGACAGGCGCTGGCTGGACGGTGTATCCGATGATGTGCTGGAGCTGTGCCGGCGGAAGGGCGGCAAGACGATCTGTGTCGCGCAGCTGACCGGAACAGGCATGCGGGACCTGGTGAACGGCACGGAGTATACGCTCGTATACCAGGAATGGCCCGGATCCGCGGACGACGCCGCGACTTACGGAGAGTGGGGACTCACTGAAAGCAAACCC
>CADBNX010000273.1 GCA_902796115.1 uncultured Eubacteriales bacterium | reverse complement strand
TCCTCACCGGCAAAGAGGTAGCGGATCTGCACATACGCAAAGAGCGCATAAACGAGGGCCAGCGCCGAAAGGATGAGGCAGAACACGGTCGCGTCAGGATGCGTGTTTTGTACGCGCCGGATTTCCCGGGGCGGCTGCAGCAGGCTGAATCGGTGTGAAAAAAAGGCCATTCCGAGCAGGAAGGACAGAAGCAGCTTCAGGAGAAAGCTTCCGTCAATATGCGTCACATGATCCAACGCTTCGACGACGATGGAGGAAAATACCGCATCCGCGCTGCTGAGGATGACCAACGCAAGGACGGCGGCGAGGATGGCGAGCCAGATGCCGAAGAAAAGCTTTTCGCCGTTTTTTCGCTTCCCGCGCCGGGATGAAAGCGCGCGGAAGGGGGTGCGCCAATGCAGAAAGTGGCTGATCCAGTACCGTCGGAAGCCTTCCCACAGCCCCCGGCCGGACAGCGGCGGAGCACTGTTTTGCCCTGTCAGGGCGAAGAGCGCCTGCGCGGTCACGGGAAGCAGCACCGGCAGATTGAGGATTTTCATGGTCGTATTGGCATAAACGCCGTAGACCGCGCTGAGAAGCAGAGAAATCAGCAGCAGGAAAACCCCTCCCGGGCTTTGCCGAAGAAGCTTTTTTCGCCCCGCCGTGACAAGCACCGCGGCCGTCAGTCCCCAGTGGGTGAGGGTAAGACCGATGCCGGGCCCGTGATAATGCGGCTGCCAGATCAGTCCGTGGCCAAACCAGTATCCCAGCGCCGCGGCAAAGGACAGGATGAGCAGGCATATGCCCTCTTTGCTCATCGGACGCTGTTTTTCCGCGCTTTCCGCGTCCGGATCCGGCCCGGAATCTGACACTTCAGGCCTTTCCGCTTCCGGAAGGCTGCCCGTCCCGGCAGCTTCCGCATCCGCCGCGGCCTGTACATTATCTCTGTTCATGCGCATCCTCCTCGTAGATCAGGATATCGCCGGGCTGACAATTCAACGCCCTGCAGATCGCCTCCAGGGTGGAAAAACGAATGGCTTTTGCCTTCCCGGTTTTCAGTACCGACAGGTTGACCAGGGTGATTCCCACCTGTTCGCTCAGCTGCGTCAGGCTCATTTTCCGGCGGGCCAGCATCACATCCAGATCGATCCGTATCACGAAGGTTCCTCCTTATATGGTGAGGTCGTTTTCTTCCTTGAAGGAGACGGCGCGCCGCAGCAGGAAGCCGAGCCCCCAGGCGAGAATGGCTACCGCGAAACTGGCGAGGGAGGCCATGATGAACCAGAGCCAGGCGGGACCGAAGCGGATATGCCAGATCAGATGCGGCAGGAGGAGCACCAGCAGCCACAGCAGGCCCGCCGTTCCCATGCAGCAGGCAATGAACCGCATTTCCCGTGCGTTTTCCGTACAGAAGGACCGGTCTTTTCCGATGCGATGCACGATCCGGAAATAGAATACCATGGCGGCAAGATATACGGCGGCGATGATCCACACCGAAATCAGACCGGGCCAGAAGAGAAACGCGAGATCGGGAAAAGCCTCCCGGCAATTCGAGGCCATTCCCGGCGCGAAGACAAAGAAAACAAGCAGACCGCCCGCCGCGGCCAGCGCACCCGCCGCTGTCAGGGCTATGGATACGCGTCTGTGTTCCACAAAATCATCTCCCTGCATTTGGATTACGCAGGGAGCATAGCATGATTATAATCGATTGTCAATACTAAATTATCGAAAATCGATAAAAAATATTCGATTTACGTGTGATCTGGATTCGCCGGGAACTCGGAAACGGATAATGGGAATATGACGGCTGCGTGGTTATTCGCAGCCGTGCTGTCCGAACAGTACCATGCGGCGCTGCCGGATGCGGTGGGACACAGGCACTCCCCGGACGCACGGCATGACGATCCGGAAAGCGGCGGAAGGCTTGCGCATCACAATGGAACAGAAAGCGTATCTGAAATCCCGGAAAACGGCTCGTCCGCAGAATCGGACAGGGCACACGAGAGGATTCCGGTTTTTTTCCGGCGGGAACAGCCGGCGGAAAGCGCCGGTTTATTCAATTCCGGTCAGGTCAAACGAGGCGAGCCACTGTGCCGCGGCTTCGCAGACATCCCTCAGGCACGCTTCATCGAACGGCGAGGGCAGGCCGGCATGCGCCAGAAGGCCGGTGAATGTGCGGCTGCCGCCCTGCTTTGTGTACGCCATGTAGTGCTCCCACGCATCTTCCCGCCTCCTGCGGATCATGGCCCAGAACTCCAGGGCGACGGTCTGCGCAAGGCAGTAATCGATGTAGTAAAACGGACTCGAATAAATGTGGGACTGACGCTGCCATCCTTCACCTTCCGAGAAGAACGGGATTTCGCCGTCAAGTTTCATCCACGGCATATAGATACCGAGCAGCCGCTTCCATTCGGCATGGCGTCCGGCGGGGGTCAGCTTCGGGTTTTCGTAGATGATGTGCTGGAAATGATCCACCATTGTGCCGTACGGGATGAAAGTGACGGCACCGGCGAGATGGCTGTATTTGAATTTTTCGGCGTCCGGACCGAAAAAGCCGTCCGCGTTCATCCATCCGAAAAACTCCATGCTCATCGAGTGCACCTCGCAGGCTTCCATCGAAGGCCAGGCGCATTCCGCCGGGATGCGCCTGCGGTTCATCCAGTAAGCGAAAGCGTGGCCCGCTTCGTGCGTGACGACTTCCACGTCTCCCTGCGTGCCGTTGAAGTTGGCGAAGATAAAAGGTACCTCATACAGCGGAAAGGACGTGCAGTACCCGCCGCCTTCCTTGCCTTCCGTGGAGAGCACGTCCATCAGGCCGCTGTCAAGCATCATGCGGAAGAATTCGCCCGTTTCGGGGGACAGGGCGTCATAGAACGCTTTGCCCTGTTCGAGAATCTCGTTTGGGGTGCCTGCGGGACGGGGATTGCCGCTTCTGAAGGTCAGCGCGGCATCCGCGAAAGACAGAGGATAGGTTTTGCCGAGGCGCTTTGCCTGCTGCCGGATGATGGAATCCGCGACGGGTACGAGGTATTTGCGCACCGCTTCCCGGAATCTGCCGACGTCCTCCTTCGTGTAGCAATTGCGCTTCATACGGAAGTAGCCGAGCTGCGTGTAGCCGTCATAGCCGAGTTTTCTGCCCATCGTATCGCGGACTTTCACAAGTTCGTCATAGATCCTGTCCAGCTTTTCCTGGCTGTCCTTATACCACTTGCCCGAGGCTTTCCAGGCGGCGAGCCGGCGTGCGTCATCGGGATCGGTCCGGAACGGTCCGAGCTGCGACAGCGTATACACGCCTCCCTCGAACGGAATCTGCGCCGAGGCGATCAGCTTGTCATATTCCGTGACGAGTTCGTTTTCCTTCTGCATGTCGGCAATGATCCCGGGGGAAAAGGTCTTCCGGCTGATCTCGGCGTTGATGAAAAGCAGGTCGCCCCACTCCGACTCGAAATCCTTGCGGAACGGGGACGCCAGCAGCGCGTCGGTCCATGCCTGACCGTATTCCTCGATCTCCGGGCCGAACCTGTTCCAGAATTTGATTTCGCCGTCATAGAATTTGTCGCGTGTATCGATCGAATGGCGCACATGGGCCAGCGAACCCATCGTATGGAGGCGTTTTTCCTTTTCTTCTTTCTCAAGGAAAACAGCGCGCGCTTCCCGGTAGCTTTCAGCCCTCCGCAGACGGTCGGTCAAATCCCGGAGATCCGCTTTCACGGCGTCCGGGTCGGGACGGGTGTAGGGCATTTCCGTAAACTTCATATGGTTCTCCTTCCGGTCAATACCCGGCTTTTCGGTCCACAAGACGGAGCAGGCGCGCGCCCGCGCAGTAGTTTTCAAAATCCTCCAGGAACAGGGAAACGCTCTTTTCCCTGGTGTAGGGGAGGGTCATATTCCCTGCCGTGTGCGGATTGATGTGCAGACGCGGGCAGTCCCAGAGCGAGCTGTCCTTCGGGAGCGGTTCCGTACAGAATACATCCAGCGCCGCGCCGGCAAGTTCTTCCGCGCGCAGCATCCTCTCCAGCGCCTCTTCGTCAAGCACACTGCCGCGCCCGACGTTTACCAGGTACGCGGTCTTCGGAAGCAGCCGGAGGCGGCGCTCCGGAAGCAGGTTCCTGGTATCCGCCGTCGCGGGGAGGGAGACGATCAGAAGATCCGTTTCCGGGAGTGCCTCCTCCAGGCGGCTGACGGGCCAGACATCATCGAAAACGCCGGGGTTCCTGCCGCTGCGGTTCAGGGCCAGCATGCGCGCGGGCCGGAAGGCACGGATG
>CADBNX010000272.1 GCA_902796115.1 uncultured Eubacteriales bacterium | reverse complement strand
TTATTCAAGCATGGATTCTTCCCAGCTGTCAAATGGTTTCAGTTCGAGCAGCTGCGCGACGGTCGGAGCAACATTGGCAAGTCCGAAAGCGCCTTTTTTCATTTCATGACGTGTTTCCTTGTCATAAATGATGAAAGGCACCGGGTTCAGGCTGTGGGCGGTGCGGACTTCGATTTTGCCCTTCTTGTTCTTTTCCAGCATCTGGTCCGAATTGCCGTGGTCTGCCGTGACGATCATGATGGCATTTTCGGCATCGCAGGCCTGTTTGATGCGGTTCAGCTGCAGATCAACGCTTTCCACCGCGATTTCCGTAGCGAGCAGATTGCCGGTGTGACCGACCATATCTCCGTTCGGGAAATTGCAGCGGATAAAGCCATACCGATGGGAATGAAGAGCGTCGATGACCAGTTCCGCCACTTCCGTTGCTTTCATCCAGGGGCATTCGTCAAACGAACGCACATCGGAGGGAACTTCCGCGTAATCCTCCAGCGCTTCGCTGAATTTTTCCGAGCGGTTGCCGTTCCAGAAATATGTTACATGTCCGTATTTCTGCGTTTCGGAGCACGCGTATTCACGAATGCCGTTTTTGACGAGCAGTTCCGTCAGGGTATCGTGAATCTGCGGCGGACTGACCAGATAGCGATGAGGAATTTTCAGATCGCCGTCATACTCCAGCATGCCTGCGTAAAGCACCTTCGGCATGACGCCGCGGTCAAAGGCGGAAAAGCTGTCGTCCCCGTCAAAAGCCATTGAGATTTCAAGCGCCCGGTCACCGCGGAAATTGAACAGGATCACACTGTCGCCATCCCGTACGGGTCCAACAGGACGGCCGTTTTCGGCGATCACAAAAGCATCCAGATCCTGATCGATGGCACCGGTTTCGCCGCGGATGGTTTCGATGGCTTCGCGGGCTGTGGAAAACTGACGGCCTGTTCCGTGCACGTGCACATCCCAGCCGGCTTTCACCATGGGCCAGTTGGCCTGATAGCGGTCCATCGTAATCTTCATGCGGCCGCCGCCGGATGCGATACGTCCGTCAAAACCGTCTCCGTTCAGTTCGGAGAGGACACTTTCGAGCCGGTCTACGTATTCGAGGGCGGAAGTTGCGGGGACGTCGCGTCCGTCAAGCAGGATATGGCAGCGCACGCGGGAAACTCCCTCACGCTTTGCCTGACGAAGCATGGCAATGAGATGGCTGATATTGGAATGCACATTGCCGTCGGAAAGCAGCCCGAGAAAATGGAGCGTGCCGTTATTTCGTTTTACGCCGCCGACCAGCTCCTGCCAGGTGGCGGAGGAAAAGATCGCGCCGCTTTCGATGGATTCATTAACAAGTTTGGCGCCCTGGGAATAAATCTGGCCGCAGCCGAGCGCGTTGTGTCCGACTTCGCTGTTTCCCATATCATCATCCGAAGGAAGACCTACCGCCGTACCATGCGCTTTGATGGTCTGCCAGGGGCAGGTTTCTTTCAGCATATCCAGTGTGGGAGTAGTGGCTTTCTGCACCATATTGCCAAGGGTTTCGGGCGTTTCGCCCACTCCGTCCATCACGACCAGAACGACGGGTTTTTTCAATGCAATCATCACCTTTCCTTTTAAGATACCGATGGCGGAATGCAGCTTCAAGTGCACATTCCGCCATCAAGGATAGCGCAACGTATGAAAAATGTCAATCGCGTGGGAGCTGATCGAGATAACGGCAGGCTGCAAGCGCGGCTGCCGATCCGTCAGCGGCGGCTGTGGTGATCTGACGGACGCTCTTCCTTCGGCAGTCGCCGGCGACAAAGAGGCCGGGAGTTTGTGTGACGCAGGTTTCATCCGAATCGAAGTATCCGTAACGATCCAGCTTCGCAAGCACGGAAAACGCGTCGTTTTCCGGAATCAGCCCGATGGCGACAAACAGGCCGTCACAAAGCAATTCCCGATCCTGATCCGACTGACGGATACCGACCCCCCGGAAAGCACCGGTCGCGTCACGCAGCAGAGCTGTGATCCGGACATCGGTCAGGATCCGTACGTTTTCTTTTTTCTCAAGCAGTTCCAGCAGTCGTTTTTCTCCCGTGCAGTGAGGAAGATCCTGCAGCACTGTGACGGAAGTGCATTTTTCCGACAGCAGCAGGGCTTCCTGCAGGGCGGAATTGCCTCCGCCTGCTACCGCGGTGCTTTTGCCGGCATAAAAATCCCCGTCGCAGACAGCACAGTAGGAAATTCCTTCGCCGATCATTTCGTCTTCTCCGGGAAGGCCCAGACTGCGATGGCGCACGCCGGTCGCAAGAATCAGGGAAAAAGCGGAAAACACGCTCCCGCTTTCTGTTTGCACCAGAAAGCGATCATTTTCGCGGGAAACGGAAACAACACGGTCGATTTCGATCTCGGCACCCTGGGAAAGCACCTGGTCGAGCAAACGTTCGGCGAACTCATTGCCGCTCATCTGTGCGGTGCCGGGCCAGTTTTCCACGCGGGGAGAATGCGTGATCTGGCCGCCGAAGGTTTCCTTTTCGATCACAAGCACACTTCTCCCGTTGCGGCGCGCGTACAGCGCGGCGGTGAGGCCGGCGGGTCCTCCTCCGACGATGACAAGATCATATGCGTTCATACACGGACACCCATCAGATAGCCTTTGATATCGGAAACACCGCGGAACTTCTCAAAATTCCCGTCCTCCGACACGATCACCAGGGTCGGCGCCTGACGGATGCCGTACTGATCGACAAGTGCCGTTTCCCGGTTGGCATCGACGGCTTCGTAAGATACGCCTGCGCGGTCAAGCAGCGCCATCGCGGCCTTGCAGTTGGGACAGGTGGGCGTTTTGAAGAGCAGTGCCCTTCCGCTCCGCTGCGGTGCTTTCTCTTCCTTGAGCGGATCGATGGTTACGGTGATATCAGCGGATGCGGCAGTGACGGGTTCCTGAGGTGCACAGCAGGCTTTTTCAAGCGCTGCTTCCATGGCTGCGTCCTGCAGGACGGGTCTCGGTCCGACATGGGTGAGGGTGGAGTGACCGATGTTGTAGACTTTTCTGTCCTTGAATTCCTGGGTTTTTCCGTCGTTCCAGTTCTGCACCGGGCGGTAATAGCCCGTGATGCGGCTGTACACTTCCGTCGTCTTTCCGCAGTGCGGGCATTTGTACACTTCGCCCGTCAGGTATCCGTGGTCGGGGCACACGGAATAGGTGGGGGACATTGTGTAATACGGCAGTTTGTAATTTTCCGCGATTTTCCGCACGAGCGCGGCGGCAGCTTTCCAGTCCGGCAGTTTTTCGCCGAGGAAGGCATGGAAGACAGTTCCGGAGGTGTAGAGTGTCTGGAGTTCATCCTGAATATCCAGTGCGGAGAAAACGTCTTCCGTATAACCAACCGGCAGATGGGAGGAATTGGTGTAATAAGGGGTTCCGTTCATATTGGCGGTCAGGATGTCCGGATACTGTTCCACATCGTGCTTCGCAAACCGGTAGCTGGTGGATTCCGCAGGCGTGGCTTCCAGGTTGTACAGATCGCCGTACTTCTCCTGATAGTCGGAAAGGCGCTCACGCATATGGTTGAGAACGTCCCTGGTGAAGCGCTGCGCTTCCGCGTGGGTGAGATCTTTTTTCAGCCATTTTGCGTTCAGACACGCCTCATTCATACCGACAAGACCGATGGTGGAGAAATGATTCTCAAACGTGCCGAGGTAGCGTTTGGTGTAGGGATAGAGGCCCATGTCGAGCAGCTTTGTGATAACGGTGCGCTTGGTTTTGAGGCTGCGCGCCGCGATATCCATCAACTGGTCAAGCCGACGGTAAAAATCCTGTTCATCCGCGGCGAGATAGCCGATGCGGGGCATATTGATCGTGACTACGCCGATGGAACCGGTCGATTCGCCGGAACCGAAGAAACCGCCGGATTTTTTGCGCAGTTCGCGCAGGTCAAGCCGCAGCCGGCAGCACATGCTGCGCACGTCGCTGGGCTCCATATCGGAATTGATATAGTTGGAAAAATAAGGAGTGCCGTATTTGGCGGTCATTTCGAAAAGCAACTTGTTGTTTTCGGTTTCTGACCAGTCAAAATCCTTCGTAATGGAATAGGTGGGGATCGGGTACTGGAAGCCGCGGCCGTTCGCATCGCCCTCGATCATGATTTCGATGAAGGCTTTATTGACCATGTCCATTTCTTTCTGACAGTCACCGTAGGTGAAATCCAGTTCCTTGCCGCCGACGATAACAGGCAGGTTTTTCAGATCCTGCGGCACGATCCAGTCCAGCGTGACATTGGAGAAAGGCGCCTGTGTGCCCCAGCGTGAGGGGGTATTCACGCCGTAAATAAAGGATTGTACGCACTGCTTGACTTCCTTCTGGCTCAGATTGTCCACCTTGACGAAAGGAGCCAGGTAGGTATCAAAGGAGGAAAAGGCCTGAGCGCCCGCCCATTCGTTCTGCATGATGCCCAGAAAATTGACCATCTGATTGCAAAGGGTAGAAAGATGACTTGCGGGTGCTGAGGTGATTTTGCCCGGGACACCGCCGAGGCCCTCCTGAATGAGCTGCTTCAGGCTCCAGCCGGCACAGTAGCCGGTCAGCATCGAAAGATCGTGCAGGTGAAGCGCCGCGGTGCGGTGCGCTTCCGCGATTTCCTGGTCATATACCTCACTGAGCCAGTAATTGGCGGTAATGGCGCCGGAATTGGACAGGATCAGCCCCCCGACGGAATAGGTGACGGTGGAGTTCTCCTTGACACGCCAGTCGTTGATCTGGAGATAGTTGTCAACCAGGTCCTTATAGTTGAGCAGCGCGGAATTGACGTTGCGCACTTTCTCACGCTGTTTGCGGTACAGGATATAGGCCTTCGCAACATCCGCATAGCCAGATTCGGAGAGGACTTTTTCCACGCTGTCCTGGATGTCTTCGACGGCGATTTTGCCGTCTTTGATTTTCTTTTCGAAATCGCTCGTTACATGGAGCGCGAGCAGTTCGATGACGCTGGGATGATATTGTTTCCCGATCGCGTCGAATGCCTTGGTCATGGCGGCGCTGATCTTGCCGATGGAGAACTCGACGATTTTTCCATCGCGCTTCAGTACTTCATACATAGAGATATACCCCCGCTGATCATTGGATGTGATTGAATTCATGGGCACAAACGCTCAAAGCGGTGCATGATCAATCCTATCACATGCGGCGGGGGTTGTCAACATGTTGTGGTGAAAATTTAAAAAGAAAGTTGTAAGGTCAATATATTGTGCTCAATCGACGCCGCGCAGCTGTGTTTCCGGTACGTATTCACGAAGAACGGAGACGTACTGACGCATGATTTCCGCCTTCGGCGCGTGGAAATCCGCAAAGGGGACACTGTCACGGTCGTGAAACGCCTGCAGGAAACAGCGTCTGGCACCGCGGATCCATTCTCCGATAGCCCGTATGTCATCGGCGGTATGCAGTTCATCCACCAGGGTCGTACGGAATTCATAATCAGGAGCACATTCCATCAGGATATGTACGCTTTCCCGCACGGGACTGAGATCCACTTCGGGCAGTCCAACGGTCAGCGCGTATTTCTCAGGACTGTTTTTGATATCCATGGCCACATAATCCGCAAGGCTGTTATTCAGGATATTCCGAAGCATATCCGGATGACAGCCGTTCGTATCCAGTTTGACAGAGAATCCCGCTTCGCGGACAGCGGTCAGAAAGCCCGGAAGCTCTTTTTTCAGACAAGGTTCTCCGCCTGTGACCGCGACTCCGTCCAGCAGTCCTTTTCGCCCTTTGAGAAACGAGAGGAATTCTTCCGACGTCATGACGGGCGCGGAGGGAGATACAGCCAGTTCATAATTATGGCAGAACGGACAGCGCCAGTCACAGCCTGCGAGGAAAACCGTGCAGGCGACACGCCCCGGAAAATCAAGCAGGGTCATTTTCTGCAATCCGTGAATCAGCATGGCGAATGATTGCTCCTTTGTGTTTCTCAGCAGGCGGCCAGGATGTGCAGTCCGCGGATCTGCGCGTCCCGGATACCGTCCTGCACGCTGTATGCGTGTTTTTCAAGGTCCGTGCCGCCCTTTTTTGTCAGGCCCTGCGCGATGAGTTCACGAATGATATCCCGCG
>CADBNX010000271.1 GCA_902796115.1 uncultured Eubacteriales bacterium | reverse complement strand
GCCGTATTCCTGCACGATGCCGACCAGCACTTCCTTATTGCAGGTCATGGTTCTCATCAGATCGGCAACCAGTTCCTTGTTATCGGTACCGGCAGCCGCGCATACCCAGGTTCCGCCCCAGGAGAAGCCCACAGGGCCTTCGCAGAACGCCCAGTCGCCCCAGGAACCGTTGCCCACGGCAGCGGGAGCATTGGAGTCATCCAGGGTCCAGCCGGCCAGGCAGAAGTCGATGAACCACGCGGGGCCGAAGTAACCGAACACCTTGCCGTCTTTGCCGGCACCGGCAGCGGACTCGGCAGACCACAGGTTCGCCTTGTTGTTCCAGCCGTTATCGGTGTACTTTTTGGTCATATCGATCCACGCTTCGATGGCGGGATCCTTTACGATGACGCCGTCCACAACCCAGGGCGTGGCCATGTTGTCGGAGAAGCAGCGATAGGCATCGTCAAAACCGGACAGCATGAAATAGTCTTTGGCCTTGGCCTGCTCGGCTACGGCGTCAAACAGTTCCCAGTTCGCAATCTTTTCCTGCACTTGGGCGGGATCATCGGTGCCCAGCACATCCAGGGCGATGGAACGGCGATAGATGAAGCCGCCGGGGCACGCCTGCCAGGACAGGCCCTTCAGGATGCCGTTGGAGTCGGTCATGATCACTTTGGTGTAATCGTACATATCGGCCACATCTTCTTCGGTCAGGCCCAGGTCCGCGATCACGTCCAGGGTGTAATCAGTATCCACATACTTGACGGCATAGTCGGCTTCCACCAGGAAAAGGTCCACCTTATTCTCGGCGGAGGCGGTTTCCTGAGACAGCAGGGCTTCGTCCAGCGCGTTCTGATACGCATTGCCCTGGTTGGGGGTGATCACCCAGTTCACGGTGACTCCCTCGGGGAAGGTGTAGAATTTTTCCACACGGGTCTTGAATTCGTCGTTCCAGCAATAGATGTTGAACACCTTGCCTTCGTCTTCCGCACCGGCGAAAGCGGCCAGAGACAGGACCATCATTGCGGCCAGCAGCAGAGCAAACAGTTTCTTCATGGGAATTCCTCCTTTATATTTTCACCCTCGTTTGCCGAGAGGGCTTATCAGAGCGGGCACCGGGCTACCGTTTCGCCCGGGATCAGGGTGCAGGGCACCGTAAAGAGCAATTGATCTTCGGCATTCGGGGCTTCCACCTGCCGGATCAGACGCCGGGCGGCTTCCTGGCCGATGGCCTGGGCGTCCTGCTGAACGGTGGTCAGGCGGGGGTAGAAGAGCTGCATCTGGGGGATGCCGTCAAAGCCGGCGAGGGACAGGTCGTCCGGCACCCGCAGGCCGGCCTTCTGCGCGGCGCGCATGGCGCCGGTGACGGAATAATCATCGCATACCAGGATACAGGTGGGCCTTTGCGGCAGCTTCAGCAGTTCTTTCGTGGCCTGATAGGCGCTCTGCGGGTCGGTGTACCGGCACTGTGTCACATATTCGTCCGGAACCTTCAATCCGATGCGGGATGCGGTGCGAAAGAAGGAAGCGATGCGCAGATCCGTCACGGCGCTCTTGGGTCCGTGGATGTAGGCAACATGCCGATGACCTTTGGCGAAAACGTATTCGACCAGGGAACGCATACCCGTATCGTTGTCGGAACAGACGCATACGCGTCCGTCGAAAACGCAGTCGATGGTAACCAGCGGCAAGTCGCTGCGGATCAGATTCAGCACTTCCTCATCGTCGAACCGAATGCAGGCCAGGCACACACCGTCCACTTCCCGGTAGCGGCAATGATCCAGATACGTGAACTGGTCCCGGCCCAGGTGGTGGCTGATGAAGGTGATGTCGTACCCCGCGTTCTCCGCCGTTTTCTTGAAGCTTTCCAGCACATGGGAGAAAAAGGGGTGAGTGAGGCCGCTCTGGCTGTCGTCCGAGAACAGCACGCCCAGGTTGTAGCTCCTGCCGTTTTTCAGCACCCGCGCGTGAGAGTTCGGGTGGTAATCCAGAAATCGCACGGCCGCCTGCACGATGCGGCGGGTGTCCTCGCTCACGTCGCTGTAACCGTTCAGCGCTTTGCTGACGGTGGACACGGAAAAACCGCAGTACTTGGCCAGGTCCTTGATCGTCGCAGGCAAAAGGCTCACTCCTTCCGCAAAACCATCACCTAAAACGTTTTCGAAAAGATCATAGCATGAATCGGAAGGCCTGTCAACACTTTTTCAGGAAAATTTTCGCGAAAATTTTCGCGCAAAAGAAACAGCCCGTGCCTCCGCAGGGCACGGACCGCTGCAGGGTATTCTGCTTTTTGATGCGATGGATGCTCAGAAAATCATCGTTATCCGGAACGAGTGTGATATCTTCCTGGCTGCTATCCTGAATTTTCAGGGTTTTTCTTTCACCCAACTGCATTCTATCGGAGCCTGC
>CADBNX010000270.1 GCA_902796115.1 uncultured Eubacteriales bacterium | reverse complement strand
TGGATCGAGCAGGGTGCGGTGCTTCGCCTGGACGACCCGGAAAACAACCTGCTGGAGAAATACGGCCAGCACGTGCTTGCGACCTATACCGAGGAAAACAAGGATTTCCAGACCGACTACGCCGGAGCGGTCTATTCCGTGAAAGGCACGGTGGACTTCCCCTACAGCACTTCCTGCATGATCCGCGCGGACTGGCTGGAAAAGCTGAATCTTGAGGTTCCCACGACCATGGACGAGCTGGTCGCGGTGCTCCGCGCCTTCAAAACCGGGGATCCGAACGGCAACGGCCTGCCGGATGAGATCCCCTTCCTGAGCAATGGCTCGAGCCCGACGCCTTTCTACGACGCGTTCGGCATCTGCCCGGTCGCCGGCAACTATGTGCTGGTGGACGACGTGCTGGTGACAAAATACGAGCATCCGGAATTCAAGAACTGCCTCGACCTGCTGCGGGAGCTCTACGCCGAAGAACTGATCGATCCGGAGTTCACGGCCAGCAACAATACGAGACGCGACGAGATCGTCAGCACCGACAAGGTGGGCTATACCTACGCGACCGGCAACGAAGCTACCCGGCAGACGGAATTCCTGCGGGACAACGGGATCAAGGATGCCAAGTGGATCCCGATCCCCCCGATCCTGGGCGTGGGCGGCCAGAATATCCAGGGCCGCAATCCGATCAATACCTGCGCCGCGATTTCCTCCCAGGCCAAGGATCCGGAAGCCTGCATGATGGTGCTGGACTACATCTTCTCCGAGGAAGGCCAGCTGCTGACCAACTTCGGCATCGAAGGCATCCATCATGAAATCGTGGACGGCAAGCCCCACCTGCTGGAGCCCTACTGCCTCACCTGGGCGGAAGCGCGCGGCGACGGCATCGCGATGGGCACCTGGGCGGAAGTCTGGAAAGCAGAGAACTTCCTGCAGATCACCTTCCAGGGCAAGACCGCGGAGGATCTGGACGAGCTCTACTCCCTGGCCTATCACGCCTATGTGGACAACGCGCCCTACGCCTACTTCCCGCTGCCCAGCAGCGTGACGGATACCGAAACCAACCGGGAACTGAGCGCCGATATCTGGACGCCGCTGAATGACGAGGCGAACAACTACATCATGGGTCTTTCGGACTGGGAATCCTTCGAAAACCTGCTGAATGAGCTGAAGGATTACGGCATGGACCAGATCACGGAAGAAGTGAACGCCGCCTACCAGGCGCTGAAATAAAGCGTCGGATTCTTGCGGCATGAACCCGCGTCCCGGGGAGTTCCGCTCCCCGGGACGCATCCGCAGGCAGACGGCCGTCCATCCCGAATCCGTTTCTCCTTCGGTGCGCGGCCGCTGCCGGACAGGGATATGAAACGAAATCAGATCAGAACCAACAGCAGCAGAAACTACCGGAAAAAGCTGCGGCGCACCTTTTGCGGGCTGGTTGCCGCCGCGGTTTTTTTCAGCGCGCTTTCCGTGAGCCTGCTTCTGTACCGCTACACCGGAAACGAAATCCGCTCGCTGCGGATGCAGAACGCGGAACAGGATATGCGGACCGTACGCATGCAGCTTTCCGGCATCAACGAAGCGCTGCTGAGCCTGTCCGCATCCGGCAGCGCCACCCTGCTGCGGACTGCCAGGGAACAGGGCGTGAAGAAGACACAGGCGATCCTGGACATTTCCCGTGTGCTGAAAACGACGCTGGCGACCGCGGAAGGCGTGAAGCAGCTGTTTTATTACGTCCCGTCCTGGGATCTGATCGTCTCTTACGGCAGTGAAGCGGCGGATACCTATCTGTATTACAATCTGACCGCGTCCTGGGAAGAAGCGCGCGTGCTGAAGGAGCGGATCGGACAAACGGATCAGCTGGTGTATCTGCCCTGTCCCGCACAGGTGGCCGGCGCCAACAGGGTTTTTGAGATCCTTCCCGTGCCGCTGTCCGGCTCCAGTGCCCGGGGCTTTCTGTGCGCCGTGTTTGAGCCGCGCCTGGAACCGTTTGTGAACGGGCTTGACGATATCAAAATGATCGTATCCGGCGAAAAGGTGCTCTCCTTCGTGGCGCCGGAGGGTTTCGCGGAAGGGGAGCTTTCCTCCTTCTCCGCGCCGCA
>CADBNX010000269.1 GCA_902796115.1 uncultured Eubacteriales bacterium | reverse complement strand
TTCAGCATTATGATGTGCTGTCAGCGCCGCAACACGGATCAATTCCGGGTGGAGCCTCGCCAGTGCGAGCGCCTGCGACCCGATGGAACCCGTGCAGCCGAGAATACTGATGCTGATCATAGCGCGCCCGTTCCCCGCAGAAGCAGCGAGAAGCAGATGTATACGACCACCGTGCTCCAATAGACACTGTCAAGTCTGTCCATCATTCCGCCGTGTCCCGGGATCAGATTGCTGAAATCCTTGATCCCGCATTTCCGTTTGATCATTGAGGCGAAAAGATCGCCCGTCTGACCCGCAATGCCCGCGAGCAGTCCCAGCACGAGTGCATGCCACAGCATCACGGACGGAGTCTGATTCCGGAAAATCAGGTATAATACCACCGAAAAGAGGATGCTTCCGAATAATCCCGCAGCTGCTCCCTCGACGGTCTTTTTGGGGCTGATCGTTTCACAAAGCTTGGTGTGCCCGTACATGACCCCGATAAAATAGGCAAAGGTATCCCCCATCAGCGGGATCCCGAAGGACGCGATCAGCAGCATCAGCCGCATCGGGCGGTCCGCCGTCCGAAGCAGGCCGAGCATGCAGAACGCGGGGAGTGCCACAAAAAAGGTCGGAATCAGAGAATACAGCGCATCTTCAAAACTCGGCTCCCTGCGGAAAATGATATGGATCACCGTCAGCATGCAGGCTCCCGCGATCAGTGCAAGAAGCGCGCCGTTCTGTCCGATTTCAAGTACCATCACGGGGATTCCCGCCGCCATGCAAACCCATGCCGGCCATTGAACCGGCCTGTGGCCCGCGTTCTGCAGGGCACGGAACACTTCATGCGCCGAAAGCGAAACGCAGATCATGAACGGTACCGTAAACCACCACCCGCTCAACGCCAGAGCAGTAATAAGAATGACGATGAGTATGGACCCCGCGACGATTCTCTTCAGCATCAGTTTCCTCCGAACCTTCTCTTTCTTCCCGCGTAATCCGTCAGGGCGTCATGATAGGCTTTCACATCAAAATCGGGCCACAGCACATCTGTGAAATACAGTTCCGCGTACGCGCACTGCAGCAAAAGGAAATTGCTCAGACGCTTTTCACCGCCCGTACGGATCAGCAGATCCACATCCGGAAGAAATCTCGTATCCAGGTTCTCCGATACGGTCTCCTCCGTTACGGTACCGATCGATCCGGACTTCCACCGTTCCAGAACGGAGCGCACCATTCTGACCGTTTCGTCGCGCGCTCCGTAATTAATAGCGATATTCAGCTTCAGTCCCGAATTTTCCGCGGTCCTTCTTTCGGCCTGTTCGATCTCATTGCGCTGTTTGTCCGGTATGCCTGCATGATCTCCCAGGATCCTGATCCGCACGTTTTCCTCGTCCAGTTCATCGATCTCGCTCAGGAAATACTCGGAAAGCAGCTGCATCAGCGCGTTGACCTCATCACGGTCTCTGCGCCAGTTTTCTGTTGAAAAAGCATACAAGGAGAGGCTTTCGATGCCAAGATCGCTGCTCTCCCTGATGATCTTCCGAAGGGCTTCAACCCCTTTTCTGTGACCCAGCGCGGTCTGAATCCGGTGTTTCCGGGCCCAGCGGCGATTGCCGTCCATGATGATTGCCACATGACGGGGAAGCTTTGGATCAATCGGTTTCAATCTGTTTCTCCTGTTCCGGACAAATCTCCGGAAATTTCGCCACGATCAGCCGGTTTCCCCTGACGCCGATCACACGGCAGACGAAACCTGTTTCGCAGGCGCGCAGATCCCGGTCGGGACGGCCCGTTTCAATCAGGCCCCCGATCCGCAGAGCGCAGCCCGCGGCAAGTTCCAGCGCGTCTTCCAGGCGGTACCCGAGCAGATCATAAAGCGTCAAACGGACATGATCTCCTTTTCTTTTTCCGCGGCGATCTTATCCACATCCTTGATTTTGCTGTCCGTCAGCTTCTGAAGCTCATCCTCGGCCTTTTTCTGATCGTCTTCGGTGATCTGGGAATCTTTCTTCAGCTTTTTGATCTGTTCCATCGCGTCGCGCCTTGCGCCGCGGATCGCGACCTTCGTTTCTTCCGCGCTCTTCCTGACGACCTTTGTCAGTTCCTTTCTTCTTTCCTCGTTCAGTTCGGGAACGACGAGGCGGATGATTTTGCCGTCGTTGGAAGGGTTCAGCCCCAGATCGCTTTTCAGGATCGCTTTTTCAGCCAGCGGAATGGCCTTGACATCCCAAAGCGAAATCGTGAGCAGCCTCGGTTCCGGCGCGGAAATGTTTCCCATCTGCTTCAGCGGCGTCTGCGTGCCGTAGTAATCGACCATGATTTTATCCAGGATCTGCGGATTGGCACGGCCCGCTCTCAGGGAAAGCATATCTTTCTGGTAAAACTCGCAGTTCTTTATCATTTTTTCTTTTGTTTCTTCAATTACTTTCCTGTACATACCTCAATCCTCCTTTTGATATATCCTATTGTACCGTTTTTTTGGCAATTAGGCAATAGTCATTCGAAAGCAGTTTTTTTCCAGGCAATGATGACCCCGCGGATTCCGCAGCGTCTCCAGGAAACATGGCTGAAACCCATGGACTGGATCCTCCGCATCAGTTTTCTGCGTCCGGAAACGCAGGAAAACAGTTTCCCGGGGAAAAGGAGTTCGGCAAGTCCCGGCAGAACAAGCACAAGCTGGCCGCCGGGACGCATGATTCTCGCAATTTCGGAGAACGCTTTCTCCGATACGCTCGCCTCAGGCATCCTCGTCATGAAAACCGTATCAAGGGTGCCGCCGGCAAGGGGAATATGCTCCGCGTCTCCCGTGATCATTTCCGGAAAACCGGTCCTGTTTTTTCCGTCCCGGTTCAGTCCCCAGGCGCGGACCCTGAACCGTTCACTGAGCGTTGCCAGCAGCGCGCTGTTTTCACAGCTCGCATCCAGAACGCGGTCAAATTCCTCCACACAGGCCCACTGGAGGGCGGCGCGCTGGTTTCCGGTCAGTCTTTCCGGACAACCGATCGCCTGTTCGAAGCCAAACAGGGCTTGTCTTGTCTCCATGAAGTCGCCTCCATTACGAAACTGCAAATACATTATAACATGTTTTTTATATTTTGTTTATACTTTTGCAAAAAACTGTAATTGTTGTTTCTTTTTTTCGAAGAATACTGTACAGTCTGTTCCGTATATGATATCTTGTATGCGGAGGGGATCGGATGATGAAGGAAAACTCCAGTGTCGAAGTTCTGTGTCTCGCCGCAAAAATCACGCTTGAAAACGGCGGGGAAACCTACCGTGCGGAAGAAACCGTACGGCATATCAGCCGTGCACTCGGCTGCCTCAAAACCGAAGTGCTCGCTTTTCCGACCGGCGTGACGCTTACGCTGATCACGGAAACGGGAGAAACCGTGACCAGGATCGTCCGTGTCATGCGCCGCGAAACCAACCTGGCCAGAATCGACCGCTGCAACACCATATCAAGACGGGTCTCCGCCGGAGAACTTTCCGGCGACCAGGCGCTTCTGGAACTGAAGAAGATCGAATCGGAAAGCGGTTACGGGACGAAACTGCTTCTCCCCGCGTTTGCGTTTTCTGCCGTATTTTTCACACTGATGCTGCAGGGAGGCATCCGGGAAGCCGTTTTCTCCCTGCTGTGCGGCGTTTTTGCGTTCTTTATCAAAACAGGCACGGAAAGAAAAGGGTTTCCTTCCGTGTTTACCTGCCTGATCACCAGCTTTGTGATCACCGAAATCGCCCTTCTGGGACGCGTATTCTTCCCCGAGCTTCTGATTGAAACCATCATATCCGGCGCACTGATGCCGCTTCTGCCGGGCCTTGCGCTGACAAACGCCGTCCGCGATACCATCCGCGGCGATCTTGTTTCCGGAAGCGCCCGCTTTACGGAAGCGATCCTCTGCGCGCTGACACTCGGCGCCGGGGTCGCGATCACACTGTTTCTGCTGGGAGGGCAGGGATGATGAACAGTATTCCCCTTCAGCTGATTGCCTGTGCCATGGCGACCGCTCTTTTCGGCATCCTGCTCAATCAGCCGCCGCGGACCATCCCTTATACGTCCGTCATCGCTACTGTCGGTTACGGTCTTTATCTTCTCTTTGACAGGATGCCGCACGCGTACTTCATCGCCGCTCTTTTTATCGGCCTGTCCGGAGAACTTCTTGCGCGCGTCATCAAAAAGCCGGCAACGCTCTTCCTGACAAGCGCCGTCATTCCGCTCGTCCCCGGCATCGGTCTTTTCCGTTCCATGCTGTTTCTTTCTCAGGGCGAGTATTCTTCCGCCATCCGGGTCGGCACGGAAACGGTGCTTGGCATTTTCGCGATCGCGCTTGCCTT
>CADBNX010000268.1 GCA_902796115.1 uncultured Eubacteriales bacterium | reverse complement strand
TGCGTATTTCGGACCGGACATCCCGTTTTTGGGACAGAAAACAGTCAGATTGTGGCACAAGGGGCGATTCTGCATTATAATAAAGCAGAAAGCGGCAGGAAGGCCGAAGATCGGATTCCGGCACCGGGCCGGGAAAACAGGAGGAGAAAATGAAAGAAAAACTGCGGGTGATCCAGGTCGGGACCGGACCGATGGTGCATTCCGCCCATCTGGCCAGAGCCATGCGGCTGCTGAATGAAGACTATATCCTGGAAGCGGTCGTGGAGGAAGACGGCGCCCTGCGGGAACGCGCGGCGCAGCGGGAGGAATTTGCCGGTCTGCCCTTTATATCCTGGGAGGAGGCGGTGAGGCGCCGCCCGGACGCCATGATGGTGGAGGAAGACGAACACCGCCTGGTCCCCAGCGCGATCCGCGCGCTGGATGCGGGCTTTCCCGTATACATGGATAAGCCCGGCAGCGAGAACTGCGCGGATTTTCACCGCATGTGCTCTCTTGCTGAGGCAAAACACCTGCCGCTGAGTCTGGGCTACATGTACCGGGAAAACCCCGCGGTACAATACGCAAAGCGGCTGATGCGGGAGGGAAAGCTGGGGGAAATCCTGAGCGTGGAAGCGCAGATGAGCGTGAGCAGCGGCACGGAATACCGGAAAACCCTGTGCCGCTTTCAGGGCGGAATGATGTACTACCTGGGCTGCCATCTGATCGACCTCGTGGTATCCTTCTGCGGGTTCCCGCAGGAGGTGATCCCGCTGAACTCCCGCAGCGGACTGGACGGCGTCGACTGTGTGGACCAGGGCTTCTGCGTGTACCGCTACCCGCACGGCACCTCCTTTGTCAAAACCGCCGCCACGGAAATCAACGGGGTATTCCGCCGTTCCCTGCTCGTTTCCGGTTCAAAGGGCACCTTTGAGATCCGCCCGATGGAGGTGGGGCTTCCCGGCAAGGAAAACCGGAACGATACTTACGCCTGGGAAACGCTGACCAACGAGGCCCCCTGGCAGGACAGACGGACGGAAGTGAAGTTTCCCAGCCGGCGGCGCTATGACGGGCTGCTGCTCAATTTCGCAAAATACGTGAGAGGCGAAGCGGAGAACCCGTGGACCCCGGCGTATGAGGCAAGGCTGCACGACCTGATCATGCAGTCGTGCCGGTAACATTCCGGAAAGGAACAGGTTTCAATGTACATTCTGCACAGACCGGCGGCAGAACGCGTAAGCGCCGCGGTATTTGATTTTGACGGCACCGTTTCCACCCTGCGCTGCGGATGGGAGGAAGTCATGGAGCCGCTGATGGCGGAAACGCTGTGCGCGGTCTCCCCGGAACCCGAAGAATCCGTTCGGAAGCGGGTGGCGGCGTATATCAACGAATCGACCGGCATCCAGACCATCTTTCAGATGCAGTGGCTGGCCGGGGAGGTGGCGCGCCTGGGCGGCAGGGCGCGGGATCCGTGGGAATACAAAGCGGAATACAACCGCCGTCTGATGCGGCGGGTGGATGAAAAGAAAGCGCGCCTCGCCTCCGGACAGGAAAAGGCGGAACAGTATCTGATCGCGGGGGTACGGGAACTGCTGTGTGACCTGCGGGAGCGCGGCACACGGATATATGCCGCCAGCGGAACGGATCATCCGGATGTGGCCGCGGAAGCCGGGGCGCTGGGCGTATATGCCCTGTTTGACGAATTGAGGGGAGCGCCGCCGCATGAGACCGGTTGCTCCAAGGAAGCGGTGCTGCGGGAGCTGATCTCGGACAGGGGGCTTCCGGGCACGCAGATCGCGGTGATCGGGGACGGAAAGGTGGAAATCGCGCTCGGAAAACAGGCCGGGTGCCGCACCCTCGGAATCGCGAGCGACGAAGCGCGGCGCAGGGGCGTCAATCCGGTCAAGGTCCGCCGGCTCCGGGAAGCGGGCGCCGACGCGATCTGCGGAGATTTTACGGAGCGGACGGAGATCCTGGCGTTTCTGGGATTCTGACAGGGAGGAATGAACAATGGAGTACCGCGAGCTTGATTTTTCGCTCATCCGCACCAATACCGCTTTCGCGCGGCACAATCTGGTGCGTGTCGAAACGCTGCTGAATCCGGGGAAGGATCATGCCGAACGCGTTGAAGATCCCGATTTTGACGCGCTGGCGGAGCGTATCCTGGAGGCGCGCAGGTGCGGACGCCCTGTCATCTGGAGCCAGGGCGCGCATGTCATCAAGAACAGTCTGTCGCGCTACCTGATCGCACTGATGCGGATGGGGATCATCACGCATCTGAGCGGGAACGGCGCGTGTTCCATCCATGACTTTGAACTGGCGTACCTCGGCGGCACCTCCGAGGACGTGCCGACAGCCATCGAAGACGGTTCCTTCGGCATGTGGGAGGAAACGGGCCGCTGGATGAACGACGCGCTGCGGGAAGGCGCGGCACGGAATCAGGGGTACGGCGAAGCGCTGGCGCGGTATATCGACAGCCGTCAGGAGCTTTTCCCCCACCGGGAAGACTGCGTGCTTTACCAGGCATGGAAGCTTGGCGTACCCGCCACCTTCCACGTCGCGCTGGGCACGGATATCATCCACCAGCATCCGACAGCGGACTTTGCCGCCATCGGAAAAACCAGCGGCGTTGATTTCCGCCGGTACTGCGATTCCGTGTCCCGGCTGGACGGCGGGGTCTTTCTGAACTTCGGCTCCGCCGTGATCGGAGCGGAGGTGTTCCTCAAGGCGCTGTCCATTGCGCGGAACCTGGGCTTTCCCACCTTCCGGATCACCACCGCGAATTTCGACCTGATCGATCTGGGCGATTACCGCAGCAAAATCGGATACGAGGACCCGAATTACTACTACCGGCCCCGCAAGAACATCGTCAACCGGCCGGTTTCCCGCGGCGGGACCGGCTGGCACTTCTGCCTGGACCATCGGGTTTCCGTTCCGAACCTGTACGACAGACTGATTGAGAAAGGATGGCGAAAGCCGTGACGCTGCATGACATTTTCGCGGGCATTGACCGGGCGCGGATCGCGGTAGTCGGAGATTTCTGCCTGGACGTATACTGGATGGCGGATATGCGGCGCAGCCGGCTTTCGCGGGAGACACCGCATTTCCCGCTGCCGGTGACGGAGGAAAGAATGAGCCCGGGCGCCGCAGGCAACGTTGCCTGCAATATCGCGGCGCTGAAGCCCGCCCGGGTCGGGGTATTCGGCGTCCTGGGACCGGACTGGCGCGGCTACGCGCTGCGGCAGCTGCTGGATGAGGCAGGCGCGGATACCGGGGGACTGCGCGTTTGTCCCGGCCGGGTCACACCCGCGTACTGCAAACCGCTGCGCAGAGGATATTCCGATACGGTGTATGAAGACCCGAGAATCGATTTTGATAATACGCAGGCAGTTCCGGAATCGCTTCAGGAACAGCTTCTCACGCAGGTGGAAGCATTCGGCGCGGACGTGATCTGCGTCTGCGATCAGTTTGAGCCGGGCGTTATCGGAGATGCGCTGCGGGAAGGGCTGTGCGCGCTGGGACGGCGGGGAGCATGCGTGCTGGCAGACAGCCGCGACCGCATCGGACTGTATCACGATGTGATCGTGAAGCCCAACGAGATCGAGGCCGCGAACGCCGTGCCGGGGGAAAACGACCCCGAGGCGATGGTCCGCGCGCTGAGCCTGCAGAGCGGAAAACCCGCGCTGATGACCCTCGGGGAAAAGGGATGCCTGATCTGCGAAGGGGA
>CADBNX010000267.1 GCA_902796115.1 uncultured Eubacteriales bacterium | reverse complement strand
GAATCGGACAGCCTGAGCACTTTCTCCTTCGGCGCGTAATGATCCGTCAGGTTCCCGTTGACCCGGTCGATGCGCACGTCGTCTATCCCGGCGTTATGCAGGATCATCATCGCCGCGTGTTCCGCGGTAAGCCCCTGCCGGTTCAGCATACCGCTGTAGTTTTTGAACGTTCTCTTGACGTTCCAGGACGCGATCCCGCAAATCGCCGCCCCGATGATCACCAGAATATAGGTGGGATCCCAGTACAGCATGTCCTTTCCCTTCTCCCGTTTTTTTCTTTGCCGTTCGCAGTGATGTTTACGCTTCTTCCGGTTCCTTCTCTTCCGGCTTTACGATCAGGACCCTCGACACGCGGCGCTCCTCCACCTCCAGCACGCGCACCTTCGCGCCGCGGTAGGTGAAAGCGCTGCCGACGGACGGAAACCCGTCCAGCATCTCGATGCACCATCCGCCGACGGTTTCGCTTTCAAAGTCAAAGGAATCCTCTTCCCAGCCCATCAGCTCCGTCAGCTCGGATACCGGCATATCGCCGTCCAGTTCCCACTCCCCGTTTTTCTTTTCCACGATTTCGGGCTCCACCTGATCCGTTTCGTCCCAGATATCGCCCACGATTTCCTCCAGCACGTCCTCCATCGAAACCACGCCCAGCGTGCCGCCGTACTCGTCCGTCACAATGGCCAGATGCTGCTGCGCGTTGCGCAGCGAGGAGAGCACCGCCGGCAGCTTCATCGTTTTATACACAAAGCAGGCCGGCATCAGCAGCTTGCGCAGGTCCGGCTGTTTCTCCTCCGTGAGCGCCTTCAGGAAACGGTTCAGGGACAGGATGCCGATGATATTGTCGATGCTGTCCTCATATACCGGAATGCGCGAATAACGGGAATCATCCAGGATGCGCAGGATATCCTGCCAGTCGTCCCCGATCTCAATGGCTACCATATCCACTCTCGCGGTCATGACCTCGGATACGGATACGTCCATAAAATCGATCGCTGCGCTGACCAGCTCGGACGCGTCCTGATCCAGCACGGCCTCGTCCTCCGCCGTATCGATGATGGAGTGCAGTTCCTCCACCGCGGCGTCGTCATCCGGCTCTTCCTCCCCGGGAAGTCCGCGCGTAAGCAGATTGACGCCCGCGACCACTACCCGGGTGACCGGGCTGAAAAGCGCCATCAGCACGCGCACGGGCCGGGAGAACATCTCCGTTTCACGGGTCGCGTTGCGCGAGGCGAGGATTTTGGGGATCGTCTCCCCGAAAATGATCACCAGCAGCGTAACGATCAGCGTGGCAAGCCAGGTATACCCCACGGCGTTCAGCCTGAACACCAGCACGGAGGCCAGCGCGGACGAGGCGATATTCACCAGGTTGTTTCCCACCAGGATGGTGCTCAGCGCACGGTCGAAGCGGTCATGGATCCACAGTGCCAGCGCGGCGCGTTTGCTGCCCTCTTCCTTCTCGTGCTCCAGGCGCACCCTGTTGCAGGAATTGAGCGCCATTTCCGACGCGCTGAAAAAGGCAGAAAAAGCCACACAGAGCAGGATGGCCGCGGCAAGAATCCAGATCGGCGTCATTCCTTCCCGACCTCCTCTCCCGTCTCCTCCGGCAGCCGGCGCGCCTTCAGGCGGATGATGCGGTTGTGCTTCATGATCAGGATGGTAAACTCCGCCCGCAGGCACACGAAACGGTCGCCTTCATGCGGGATGCGGTCGAAGCTTTCATAGGCCAGCTCGCTCATCAGCTTGTTGGTGAAGGCTTCCTCTTCCTCTTCGGTATAGTCGATTTCCAGGGTATCGAACACGTCCAGCACGTGCTCCTCCGCGTTGATGCTGTAGGAGCCGTCCGAAAGCGGCACGATGTTTTCCACCGCGTGGTCGTCCTCGTCCCAGATCTCGCCGACCAGCTCCTCCAGGATATCCTCCACGGTCACCACGCCCAGCGTGCCGCCGTAATTGTCCGTCACCACGGCGATGCTGATCTTCCGGTGGCTCATCACGGGCAGCAGGGCGTCGATCTTCATGGACTGGTGCACAAAATACGGCTCATCCAGCAGGCGTCTGACCGTCACGCGGCCGTTTGACTTCAGGTAAGCCTTCATGAAGCGCCGGATGGGCAGGATGCCCACGATATTGTCCACTGTGCCCTCGTACACCGGCAGGCGGCTGTGGTTGTGGCTGCGGATGAACTGCATGATCTCTTCCGCGTTCATCGATACGTCGACCGCCGCCAGGTCCATGCGGCTGGTCAGGATGCTTTCCACCGTCACCTCGCCGAAGGAAAGCGCGGAGGAAATCAGCTCGCCCTGGCTTTCCTTGAGCGCGCCTTCCTCCGTCATGTCTTCAATGATGTCGTACAGCTCTTCCTCCGTCACGGATGCTTCCTGTTCCTTCTTGGACAGCTTCGACACGCCGTTCCCGATCATGGAAAGGAACGCGGAAAACGGACGCAGCAGCGTCATCAGCAGGGACAGGACGCCGCCCGTCGCCAGCGAGACGCGCTCGCTGTACTTGCGCGCGATGCTCTTGGGCAGCATCTCCGCGAAAAAAAACACGATCAGCGTGGTCACGAAGGTGGATACGGTCACCCAGGTTTCGCCCCAGCGCTGCGTGACCAGCACCGTCACCATCGCGGCCACGGCAAGGTGCAGGATATTCGTACAGATCAGAATGGTCGTGATCGCCCGATCGAGGTGATCCGTCACCCGCAGCGCGCGGGACGCCCTCGCGTCCCCCCGCTCCGCGTCGGCCTTCAGCCGGGGCTTCGATACGGAGGTAAAGGCGGTTTCCGCCATCGCGAAAAAAAAGGAACCGAACAGACAGAAAAGGATCAACAGCCAGAATGACAATCGACTGCCTTCATCCATAAAGGAAAATCACACTCCAGTGCAATGCCCGCGGGCAGAGTGTTATTACTATATCATAGTTGTATTCCGGCTGTCAAATGATTTGCGCGTACGGATGCTTTACGGCTCCGTCCCTTTCACCGTGCTGATTCTGCAGGTCCGCTTCATCGCCACTGCGCTGGCGATATCTCCCAGCACATTGCAGCATGTGGCCCCTGCATCCACAAGGATATTGACGCTGACATACATTCCCATGATTCCGGCCGGGAGTCCGGCGATTGCCGCCAGCGCGGCGAAGGAAGCGATCGCGCTGTTCGGGACACCGGGCGCGCCGATGGATAAAAGCGTGTTGCTGAGCAGCACAACAGCCAGCAGGCCGTAGGAAATCTCCGTTCCGGTGGCATTGGCAAAGAATACGATCATGAAAGACATCACGATGGAAACGGCATCCATGTTGATCGTAGCTCCCAGCGGCAGCGCAAGAGAGGAAATCTCGTTCGGCACATCCATATCATCGGCGCAGCGCTTGCTGATGGGCAGTGTAGCTGAGGAGGAAGCCGTACCGAACGCGTTCAGCGCGGCGGGAAGCGCAGCGACAAAGAATGACCGGATGCTGAATTTTCCGATTCCCTTTACCAGGATCACGCCATAGACAATCACAATATACAGTGCCATCACCAGATACAGGATCCCCAACACTGCTGCGAGGGAAAGAATGGTCTTCAGTCCGTTTGCATGTACCGTGCCCGCCAGAGAGCAGAACACGCCCAGAGGCGTCGTGTACATGACGGCGGATACGATCTTCACCGATATTTCATCCACCGCCTCGCACAGTTTCACAAAAGGATCCGCTTTTTTGCCGAGTGCAAGGCAGGTGATGCCCACGATGATCGCAAAAACCAGTACCTGCAGCATATTCCCGTTCACAAAGGAAGCGAAAGGATTGGCGGGGATCAGGTTTTGCAGGGTGTCCACCAGGCTGGTGAACTGCGCTGCCTGCACGTCCGCCTCCGCCATTTCAACGGCGACGCCGGAGCCGATGTTCAGGGCTTTCGGCAGGAACAATCCCAGCAGACTGGCAAAAAGGGTTGTGCCGATGAAATACAGGAGTGCCTGTCCGCCCACTTTGCCGGTGGCGGACACGCTGCCGATCCCCTTGATGCCCACGATCAGGGAACAGAATACCAAAGGATAGATCATCATGGTGAGGGCATGGAGATATACCGTACTGAGCAAGCCGGTCACCGGCTGCGCCCAGTCGGGCATCACCAGGCCGAACAGTGCACCGAGAATCAGGCCCGCCAGAATGGCGATACTCAATCGGACGGCCTTTTTGCCGGATGGACGGCGAGCGGTTGTGCTCATGACAAAACCTCCTTTTTTTCTTATACGTGATGGAACATACGTTCGAATACTTTTTTCAGCCGCATCGGGTACAGCAGGATCACGGAAACCGCGGCACCGAATCCCGCCTGAAGAAACTCAAAAGGCAGCTTGATGACGGCGTACTCCGGCGTAGCGTAAACCCAGGCGCGCCCCAGCGTGTAGCCCAGCACCATGATCAGCGACCCCGCCGCGACGGCAAACACCGAGGAGAGGACCTGCCGTTTCCGCATCCTGCGCGAAAGGAGAGAAACGGCAGCGGCCTGCAGCCCGTGGGTCACCAGCGAAACAAACATCGGCGCGGGATAGAAGAAAAAATCGCCCAGGAACGAGCCGATGCCGCCCACGATGAAGGCGGACAGCGGATCAAGAAGAAGCGCGGCGGTATTGATCACCGCATCGCAGAAATACAGGTGACCTCCGGGTACGGGAACGGAAAAAATACTCATGGACAGAATTACATTCATCGCGGTGAAAAGGCCCGTCAGCGTGAGCCACAGGCTGCTGCCCCGGCGGATCGTCATCGTGCTCAAGAAAACGCCTCCCGATACGGCGCAGAAAGCATAGACTCCTCCAGGCTCCCTGCGCCGCAGACTGTTTGCTATCCGACTGCTTCAAAAGCCGCGTCCAGGGCAGCGATCAGGTCGTTCACATTCTCGGTGCCGATGGACAGACGGATGGTATTGGGTTTGATGCCCTGAGAGAGCAGTTCCTCCTCCGTCAGCTGGCTGTGCGTGGTGGTGAAGGGATGGATCACCAGGGATTTCACGTCCGCCACGTTGGCCAGCAGGGAAAAGATGGCCAGGTGATCGATGAACTTCTTGGCGGTTTCGCTGTCTCCTTTGATTTCAAAGGTAAAAATGCTGCCTCCGCCGTTGGGGAAGTATTTCCGGTACAGCTTATGGCTGGGCTCCGTTTCCAGCGCGGGATGGTGTACCGCTTCCACCTGAGGATGCTTTGCCAGATAATCAACAATTTTCAGCGCGTTTTCCACATGTCTTTCCACCCGCAGGGACAGCGTTTCCAGGCCCTGCAGAAAAATGAAAGCATGGAACGGTGACAGGGTGGATCCGGTATCCCGCAGCAGGATCGCACGGATATAGGTGACGAAAGCGGCAGGGCCCACCGCATCATAGAAGGAAATGCCGTGATAGCTGGGATTCGGATCCGCAATCCAGGGATACCTGCCGCCGGTTTTCCAGTCAAACCTGCCTCCTTCCACGATCACACCGCCGATGGCCGTACCGTGGCCGCCGATGAATTTTGTGGCACTGTGAACCACGATGTCAGCCCCGTATTCAATGGGACGCACCAGATACGGCGTGGCAAACGTGCTGTCCACCACCAGCGGTATGCCATGGGCATGCGCGATCCCGGCCACAGCCTCGATATCGATGATATTGGAATTGGGATTTCCCAGGGTTTCAATGAAAATTGCCTTGGTGTTTTCCTGAATGGCCGCTTCAAAGCTGCCCTCAGCATCCGGATCCACAAATGTGGCAGTGATGCCGCTGGTCAGCGGCAGAGTATTGGCCAGCAGATTGAAAGTGCCGCCGTAGATCGTCCTGGAAGCCACGATGTGCTCTCCTGTTTTCGCAAGCGCCTGAATCGTGTAGGCGATCGCCGCCGCACCGGATGCCACAGCCAGCGCCGCGCTGCCGCTCTCCAGGGAAGCGATGCGCGCTTCAAACACGCCCTGGGTCGGATTGGTCAGTCTTCCGTAAATGTTGCCCGCGTCCCGCAGTCCGAAGCGGTCGGCGGCATGATCGCTGTTGTGGAACACATACGAAGTGGTGGCGTAAATCGGCACCGCACGCGCATCCGTAGCAGGATCTGCCTGTTCCTGACCGATGTGCAGCTGGCGGGTTTCAAAACTCCAGTTCGCGGGATTCTGAATATCTGACATGGTTTTTCTCTCCTTTTTCATTTGATCATGTGTTTTATCCGGAACCGGATCCGGATCGTACTGCCGTATGGTTATTTCCCCACATCGTTCAGATGATAGGGGGTAATCTGATACACTTCATAGTTCAGCCAGTTCGTGAACAGCAGATTTGCATGCGCTTTCCACCGAAAAAGAGGAATGCCCGCCGGATCATCATTGGGGAAATAGCCCACCGGAATTGCCGGATGAATACCCCTGGCCGTATCCCTGGTATATTCATTGGCAAGGGTCGCCCGGCTGTATTCCGGATGTCCGGTCACAAACAGGCGTTGCTTTTCCCTGTCGTGAATCAGATAGATGCCAGCCACATCCGATTCTGCCAGAATATCCAGTTCCCGACAGCGCTGGACCTCCTCCTTCAGGATGCCGGTATAACGGGAATGCGGCGCGTGGAAAACATCGTTGAATCCGCGTGTCAGCGCCTCCTCCCGAAACACCGTCCGGTGGGAATAAACCCCCGAAAGCTTCGCAGGCAGGAGATGCTTCCGGATCCCGTAATGATGGTACAATCCCGCCTGCGCCGACCAGCACAGATGCAGAACCGCCGTAACATGCCGATCCGCCCAGTCCATCAGCCCTGCCAGTTCATCCCAGTAATCCACTTCTTCGAAGGGCAGCGTTTCCACCGGGGCACCCGTGATGATCAGCCCGTCAAAACATCGATCCTTCACAGAAGAAAAAGAGCGGTAATACTGCTGCAGATAATCCTCTGTAACGTGCTTGTACGAATGGGAGTCCAGCCGCAGAAAGGTCGGCCTTACCTGCAGAGGGGTATTGGAAAGAAGCCTGAGGAGCTGCAGTTCGGTATCCTCTTTATCCGGCATGAGATTCAGGATGGCGATTTCCAGTTCGCGGATATCTTGGGAAGCGGCCCTTGATTCATGCATCACAAAAATCTGTTCAGACTCCAGCTTCCGGACGACCGGCATCTTTTCATTAATCCGTATCGGCATTGCTGAACCTCCTCTCAACCCAGGCCGCGAGGGGGGCCGCCGCTTGGGCGGCACTCCCCTGTCCGGATCAGCGCATATGAGCCTTCCGCCCTGCGCTTACTCCACCACGCCGCCTTCCACCACCAGGCTGTCCGCGTCCGCATCTGGGCCGTAGGTTTCACGAAGTGTTGCCTCATAGTCCGCGTGGAAGAAATTCTCCTGCCCCAGCAGTACGATCTCGTCATTGATCCAGTTCAGGAGGGTTTCATTTCCCTTCGATACAGCCGGATTGATCGTGTCCAGACTGCCCAGGCTCTCAATGCCCACGCTGAAGCCGGAGTTTTCGATCGCCCAGGCCAGCACCTCGGTGTTGTCGGTGGAGAGGGCGTCGCCGCGGCCGTCGATCAGGGCGATATACGCTTCTGTGTAGCTGTCGAACTTCAGAAGCTTCACATCCGGATACTCGGCCTCAAAGAAGGTCTCCGCCGTGGTGCCTTTGGATACGATGAGCGTTTTGCCGTTGAGCTGCTCAGGCTCTGTGATCAGCGCCGAATCGGGGCTGACCACACCCAAAGCCACTTTCATGTACGGAAGCGCGAAATCCACCTGCTGCGCGCGATCCTCGGTATAGGTGAAGTTAGCCAGCACCACGTCCACCTTGAAGGACTGCAGGTATTCGATGCGGTTGGGCGCGTCCAGGGATACGATCTCAAGCTCCACGCCCAGATCCTCGGCCAGACGGCGCGCCAGATAGACGTCGTATCCCTGGTATTCGCCGTATTCATCCACATATCCGAAGGGCTTCTTGTCGGAAAAGAGGCCGATCACGATTTTTCCGTCGCTTTTGATTTCATCCAGGCTGCGGTAGCCTTCGGCCAGGGAAGCGGAAGCAAGAGAAAGAGCCAGTACCAGTGCCAGTGCAAGCGCTGCGATCTTCACAATGTGTTTCATTTTCGTTTCTCCTTTTCTTTAAATCTGTTTTTGATCGTTGTGTCTGTGTGTCTCAAACGAGAGCAGCCGGTGTTTTTTGTTCGCGCCGGCATCGGTCCTTGGCGCATCTGGATCTTGTCAGCATCCGGATCCTTCCTTTCCCGGTTCAAAAAAGAGGCGGACAGTCCTGGGAACCGTCCGTCTCTCTGTGTGTACACGCCTCTGTCTGCGAAAGTTTTCAACACAAACAGCGCTTCAGGTGAGACGGACGCCTGAAACAGCACATGCGGCACATCATGAACCGGCTCTCTTTCATGGCTCCGTCCTCCTTTCACAATTGTCCATAAAGTTTATGGACATTAAGGATTATAATCAAGGTCAAATCGTCTGTCAAGCAGAAAATTGTTTTTACTTTGTATTTGTGTCAGTCCCCGCCCACAGCGCGCTTCCGGGGCGCGTAATCAAAGCTCTGCAGAAAACGTCTTGCCCGTTCCGTTTCGGGCCGGTGGAAGAAGATTTCCGGCGGATTACGCTCCACAACGCTTCCGTCCTCCAGAAAGAGCACCTGATCCGCCACCGCCTCCGCAAAGCGCATCTCATGCGTGACGATCACCATGGTCATACCGTCCCGCGCCAGGTCCAGCACCACGTTCAGCACCTCGCTCACCATTTCCGGATCCAGGGCCGCCGTGATTTCGTCCAGCAGCAGGATCTCCGGCTGCATCAGCATGGCACGCACCAAGGCCACGCGCTGGCGCTGCCCGCCGGAGAGCGTCCGCGGATAGACGCCGGCCTTTTCCGCAAGGCCCACCCGGGTGAGCATCCGCATGGCTTCCTCCCGCGCCTGCTCCTTCGGCTTTCCCAGGGCCTTGACCGGCCCGAGGATCAGATTGTCCATCACCTTCATATGGGGAAACAGATCGTAGCTCTGAAACACCATGCCGATCTTCTGCCGCACCAGATGCAGGTTCTTTTTCCGGCCGGAAATGACCTCTCCCCGCAGAAGGATCTCGCCACCGTCGATCTGCTCAAGGCCGTTGACGCAGCGCAGCAGCGTGCTCTTGCCGCAGCCGCTGGGGCCGACCACCACCAGCACCTCTCCTTCGCAAAGGTCCAGCGAAACATCCCGCAGCACATGGTTCTGATCAAACGCTTTGCTGATCTGTCTTACCTGAAGGATTCCATCCATGCGGCGCCTCCTATGCCCAGTACTTTTCCAGCCGGCCCGCAAGCGCGGAAATCGGCCAGCAGATGATGAAATACAGGATAAAAATGGAAAGATAGACCCAGAAAGGCGCGTCCAGCTGGCGGTAAAACTGCCCGATGATCTGCTGCCCCACCTTCAGCACTTCGGTGACATTGATCATTTTCACCAGCGCCGTGGTTTTGATGATGCGCGTGGAAAGGTTGATCGCCTGCGGAAGCAGACGGCGTATCGTCTGGGGGATCAGCACACAGCGGTAGACCTGCATCGGAACCAGTCCCAGGGCTTCGGCGCTTTCCCGCTGATGCGCCGGAATGGAGGCAACGGCGCCGCGCACCAGATCGCCCATTTCCGCCGTTCCCCAGAAGGTGAACACGATCACGGCGCTGGTTTCGCCGTCAAGGTCCCAGCCGAAGATGCGGGCAAAGCCGAAATAGACCAGGTACAGCAGCACCAGCTGCGGCATGAACCGCACCGCCTCCAGCCATCCCCGGCAGACTGCCCGCAGCACTCTCCGCCGGCTGAGCATGATCAGGCCAAACACCAGGCCAAGCACCAGGGACAGGCCGATGGTGATCAGCGCGATGCGCATCGTCACCCACAAACCGCCCATCAAGCGCTGAAAGTTGATTCCCTTAAACAGGATGCTGACGCCCGAATCCTGCAAAACGCATCCTCCTCTCCGCCAGCATGGCCGCAGCGGACACCGGCAGCAGAATGACCGCATACGCGATCACCAGCATGGACAGCACTTCAATCGTGCGTCCGCCTCCTGTGCGCAGGGTATCCGCCACATTCATCAGATCCATCATCGCCAGAACGGAAAACATGCTGGTTTCCTTGATCAGAAAAATCATATTGGCAAACAGCGCGGGCGCGGCCGTGGCAAGGGCCTGGGGCAGCACAACGAAGCGAACCGTCTGCATCGGTGTCAGGCCGATGCATTCCCCGGCCTCGCGCTGTGCGCGGCTTACCGATTCCAGCCCGCTGCGGAAAGCCTCCGCCATATACCCGCCGCCCAGGAACGTGAGACCCGTGACCGCGCAGGCTTCGGCGCTGAGCCGGATCCCCACCCGGGGCAATCCTGCGTACAGGAAAAACAGCTGCACCAGCAGCGGGGTGTTCCGGGAAAGCTCCACATAGAAGCGAACCAGCGCCCGCAGCACCGGCACCCGGAATACCCGCACCAGGCTGCACAAAAGTCCCAGTACGGCCGAACAGGCCACCCCATACAGGCCGAAACGCAGCGTCACCCAGGCGCCGCGGATAAAATCAGGCACATGGGCCGCGATGAATGTCCAGTCCATATTCCTTCCTCTCACAAAAAACACGCTGACCTTCCAACGGCAGCAGCCTCAAAATAGCACAGTTGATTTATGATGTCAATGGTTTTTATGGACAATAGCTGCTCTTCCCGTGTATTTGTTCACGGAAGGGCAGAGCAATATGTTGTAAGCATAACCCTAAAGTGACATGATCAAACTGAGAGAAAAAACATTGAAACATGGCTTGCAAGGGGAGTGCAGAGGGGGGACACCCTCTGCTTTCAATCCTCATTCAGTGGCTTCGCCGGGCGGAGCCGAGCGCGCCCTGTGGGCG
>CADBNX010000266.1 GCA_902796115.1 uncultured Eubacteriales bacterium | reverse complement strand
TGTCTGCTTCACTTCGTTCGCACACACCTATCTCTCACTGGGCTTCCGCCTCGCTGTATCGCCCACTGGGCGCGCTCGGCTCCGCCCGACGAAGCCGCTGAATGAGGATTGGAAGCAGAGGGTGTTCCCTCTCTGCACTCCCCCTGCAAATCATGATTCAACGGTTTTACGATCAGTTCAACCATGCTGCTCTGGGGCTATACATTCAGCATATACCCTGCTCTCCCCGTAAAGAATCAAGAGCATGAAACGTTTTTCGGAACAAAAACCGGTTTGCTGTATCATTCAAACCGTTTTTGCGGTATAATATGAAAGCTGCGGCCCCATGAAGCCGCCGAAAAGGAGAGAATTGCCATGAGCTTTATGTTCCACCCCTTCCCCTATGCCGATCCGAACGCGGTAAACCCGGTCACCGCGCGCGGCGTATCGCCCGTGTCCGGCCTGGCAAACGTCGCTTCTTCCCTCGCCGCGCTGCTGAGCGAGGGCAAAAAAATCGGCATTGATTCCTATCCCGGCGCGGACCTGAAGAGCCTCGTCGCCGTGATCGAGCAGAAATGCGCGGGAAAAGGCGTTCGCATCATCGACGCCGATACCCTGCTCAAACCCGCGGACGAAATCACGGAGCTCCTGCGTCCCTACCTGCCCGAGGACCGGGACGAGGATCCGGTACTGCTCTACGGCCGCCGGTATCTGGACGGCTATGAGGGCCTGCAGCAGGCAAAGAAAACCGCCGCGCTCAAAAAAGATCTCGCGGCGGCCGCGGGCGGCGTGCTGGTGTGGGGCCACGGCGCGCTGGTAAAAGCGCTGCGCTCCTCCTATGACAGGCGCGTCTGGATGGACGTGACCCCGCGCACCGCGGTGCTCGCCTTCAAGAACGGGCACGCGAAGAATGTGGGCGCCGGTGCCGCCCAGCCCTATAACCTGGTCATGCGGCGGAATTATTACGTGGATTTTGAAACCGCCGTTACCGAGCGCTGGAGTCTGATCCGCCAGAACAAGCTGGATCTCTACATCTCCGCGGATATTCCGGAGAAAATGCAGATGCTTTCCTTCCGGGAGCTCAAATCCCTCTTTGCCGAGCTGAACGGCCGGCCCTTCCGCTGCCGTCCGGTGTATCTGGAAGGCGTATGGGGCGGCTGGTACATTCACCGCCTGCGCCACCTGCCCAAGGAAATGCGCAACTGCGCCTGGGTGTTCGATATGATCCCGATGGAAGTATCCCTGGTCGCCAAAACGGACAAGTGGGAGTTTGAGGCCCCGTTCTTCACCTTTGTGCAGGTGATGGGCGAAAAGCTGCTGGGCAAACAGGCCTACGAGCAGTTCGGCGGCTTCTTCCCGATCCGCTTCAACTACGACGACACCTTCCATTCCTCCGGCAACATGTCCATTCAGTGCCATCCGGACGAGAAATACGTCACCACCCACCACAGCGAGCTGGGGCGGCAGGACGAAAGCTATTACGTATGCGTCACCGGACAGGGCGCGCGCACCTACCTTGGCTTCCAGAACGAGAAGAGCTGCGAGGAATTCTTCGCCGAAGCGCGCCGCGTGGAGCACAACGGTGAGAAGATCGATTACACCAAATACATCAACTGGGTGGATTCCAAACCCGGCACGCAGGTCATGATCCCGGCGGGCACCGTGCACGCCTCCGGCCGCAACCAGGTCATCCTGGAGATCGGCTCCCTCACCATCGGCTCCTACACCTACAAGCTCTACGATTACCAGCGCACCGATCCGCAGACCGGTCTCACCCGCCCGATCCACCTGAAGATGGGCTCCCGCGTCATTCACGGTGAGCGCACGAAGGAATGGGTGAACGCGAACGTCGTCAATCACGGCGGCCTGGTGCGCGAAGGCGCAGACTGGAAGGAGATCATCGTAGGCGAGCACGACCTGCTCTACTTCTCCCTGCGCAACCTGATTTTCGACACGAAAATGGAAGACGATACGGACGGCACCTTCCATGTGCTGGCCCTGGTGGACGGCGAAAAGGTGCGCGTGGCATCGAAGGCCGACCCGAGCCGCTGCTACATCATGAACAGCATGGATATTATCGTGGTTCCGGCCGATATCGGGGAATACACCCTGGAGAATCTCGGCGAAGGCACCGTAACGGTGCATAAGACGCTGCTGAAGCGCTGACAGGAGGATGATACGCATGAACAGAGCAAAAGTCGGTTTCTGTCTTCTGGCGCCGGTCCGTTTCCAGAAAATCGGCGAAGGCACCCCCGGCGGCACGTACTTTGAGCGCAAGGCCGCCGAAGCGCACTGGATGGTGGACGAAGCGCAGAAGACCATGGACGTGGTCTTTCCCGGCGTCATCTACACGCGCGAGGACGCGGACCGTGCCGTGCGCCGTTTCGTGACCGAGGAAGTGGACTGCGTGCTGATCCTCTACCTGAGCTGGGCGGAAGACTGGCACCTGAACCGCGTGCTGCGCGACCTGCCCCCGATGCCCGTACTGTATGCCTACCGCATGCGGGACGAGGTGAACCTGGGCGATACGCACGAGGAGGGCGAATTCGCGGAGTATCTGTGCTGCGGCGGCCTGGTCGGCTCGCTCGAAGGTTCCGGCGACGTGAAGCGCTACAACCGTCCGATGTGCGAGATCACGGCCGGCACCTTCTCCGAGGTGCTCTCCCGCCTGAACGTGTTCGCGAACGCCGCGAAGGCGCGCACGCTGCTGAGGCACAGCAATATCGGGCTTCTGGCCTGCTACAACGAAATCATGTGGTCCACCTATGTGGATCCCTATTCCGTGTTCATGCAGGTGGGGCCGGAACTGAATTTCCTGTCCGTGGCCGAGCTGTGCGACAAGATCGAGGAGATCCCGGAAGAGGAAGCCGTGAAGGTGCGCGAGCGCCTGAAGGCGGAGTATAAAGTGCTGCCCGGCGTGGACGACGGCAAATTCCTGGCTTCCGTCCGCGCCACGATGGGCATGGAAAAACTGGCGCGCGATCACAATGTGGACCTGGTCGTGCTCAACGACGTGGATACCATGCTGTTTGAGAAGGTCGGCCTGCGCCCGGGCTTCTATCCCTCCTCCCCCGACGTCAAAACCGTCATCGTGCCGGAAGGCGACATCGGCGCGGGCCTTGCCACCTTCATGCTGAAGCTGCTCACCGGCAAAACCTGCCATTTCCTGGAGCCCTTCCATGTGGACGTGCCGTCCGATACCTTTGAAGGCGGCCACGCCGGCCCGAACGACTACACCAATCCCAAGGGCTACACCCAGATCTCCAACGACGTGCGCTTCGCGAAGACCAAATATAAATACGCAGGCGCGCCGTTCGCCTGGCATGTGTTCCCGCAGGGCCTGCACACCATGGTGCACGTATCCCAGCAGAACGGCAAATTCGTCATGGCGGTCACGCTGGTCGAATCCCTG
>CADBNX010000265.1 GCA_902796115.1 uncultured Eubacteriales bacterium | reverse complement strand
TGCGCGTCATGAACCTGAAGGACGGGACTTTGCGCCGATCCGTGGAATGGACCGCGCCGGACGGCCTCCGTTACGAACTGGTATTCGAGCGTTTCGTGTCCCTGGACAACGAACACCTGATCGGCCAGCGCGTGTGCGTAACGCCGCTGGACGGGGACTGCGCGGTCCGGTTTACCTCCGGCATCGACGGAAAAATGACCTCCGGCGGCTCCCAGCATTTCCGGGAAGGGGACAAACGCATCGAGGACGGGGAGATCCTGCGCATGGTTTCCGCCACGACGCAGTCGCGCGTCACCTGCTGCCTGCATACGGCGTTCCGCTTCTTTACGGACGGAAAGCGGGATCGGGAAAAACGGATGCCGGTCATCGACCGCCGTTATCTGGGCATTGAAGCGGCGTTTTCCGTTCCCAAAGGCAAAACCCTGACGGCGGAGAAACTGACCTGCGTCACCACGTCGCGCGATCTTGCTTTGGACGGAAGAGCCGACGCGGCCGATGCGGCGGTGACAGGCGGACTTTTGATGATCCGCAATGCGCTGCGGACCGGATATGAAGCCCTGTGCGGAAAAAGCCGGGAAAAATGGGAAGCGTACTGGAACAGCGCGGATATCCGCATCGAATCGGAGCGGCCCTTCGATCAGCTTCTGGTCCGCTTCGCGCTGTACCACCTGAATATCATGGCCAAGAAGGACGACCCGCGCGTCGGCATCGGCGCCAAGGGAATGACGGGCGAAGGCTATAAGGGGCATTCGTTCTGGGATACGGAAATTTTTATCCTGCCCTTCTTCATTTTCACCCAGCCCGCCGCCGCCCGCGCGCTGCTGGAATACCGCTGGCGCGGGCTGGACGGAGCGCACAGAAAGGCAAGGGAAAACGGGTATGAAGGCGCGATGTATCCGTGGGAAGCCGCCTGGAGCGACGACGGCGAGGTGACGCCGCTGTGGGGCGGCGCGGATATCGTGACGGGCAAGCCCATCCCGATCCTGACAGGCCTGATCGAGCAGCACATCACGGCGGACGTGGCTTTCGGCGTGCAGCTGTACCGGGCGGTTACGGGCGACGAGGATTTCATGGACCGCTTCGGGCGGGAAATCCTGATCGACACGGGAATTTTCTGGGCAAGCCGCTTCACCTGGGACGAGCGGAAACAGGCATGGGTGATCCTGGACGTGATCGGCCCCGACGAATACAAGGAGCATGTGGATAATAACGCCTATACCAATTATATGGCGGTAAACAATCTGAAGCTTGCCCTGCGCGCGATGGACGAAGCAGAGGAAAAAGGCGGCGAAGCCTGCGCCCGGCTGAAGGAAAAGTTTGATTTTGCCCTCTGCCGCGAAAAAATCAGCCGGGTCCTTGAAAAAGCCTGGCTGCCGCAGCCGGACGCAAACGGCATCGTGCCGCAGTTTGACGGGTATTTTGATCTGCAAAGCATCGACCTGACTCCTTACCGGAACGCGGGTCAGATCGGCACGATTTACCGGGATTACAACCCGGAGCAGATGAACCGGCTGCAGGTGCACAAGCAGGCGGATACCCTGGTGCTGATGCTGCTCATGGACGATCTTTTCCCGCACGATATCAAGGTGAAAAACTATTATTTCTATGAATCGCGCACGCTGCACGACTCGTCCCTTTCCAAGTCTACCCATTGCGTGCTGGCGGCGGACCTGGGTGAGGAGGATACGGCATACCGCTTCTTTGAAGGATGCGGGGAGATCGACCTGGGGCCGAAAATGAACACCTCGGACATGGGCGTCCACACCGCGTCGATGGGCGGGATCTGGCAGTGCGCCGTGTACGGATTCGGCGGCGTCCGCGCCGTCGGAAACGAACTGCACATCGCCCCCCGGCTGCCGGAGGCCTGGAAATCGCTCCGTGCGCCGCTCTGCTGGCGCGGACAGAAGCTGCTTCTTGAGGCCCGCGCGGACGCGGTGACGGTGCGGAACGACGGGACGGAACCCGTGGAGCTCGTCCTGCAGGGGCAAAAGACGGTGATCCTGCCGGGAAAAGAGATCCGTGCCGCGGCGAAGGAGGAAAAGAAATGAAATACGGTGCCGTGATCTTTGATCTGGACGGCGTCATCTGTTCCACCGACGAGTACCATTACCGGGCCTGGAAAGTCCTGGCGGACAGGCTTGGCATTCCCTTTGACCGGGAGCGGAACAATCTGCTGCGCGGGGTCAGCCGGATGGAAAGCCTTGAGATCATCCTCGAAAAATCGGAGAAAAGATACACACAGGCCGAGAAGGAAAGCCTCGCCGCGGAGAAGAATGAATTATACCGGCAGCTGCTGGGAAACATGACGCCGGCGGATCTGCCCGAAGATGTGAAGCGCACGCTGGACGCGCTGCGGGCGGAGGGGATCCCCATGGCCATCGGCTCCTCCAGCAAAAACACGCCGTACATCCTGGAGCGGATCGGACTGGGGCATTTCTTTGACGCCGTGGCGGACGGCAATATGATCACCCGCTCCAAGCCGGACCCGGAAGTATTTCTGAAGGCGGCCGAACTGCTTCGCAGGGCGCCGGAAGAGTGCCTGGTGGTGGAGGACGCGCGCGCCGGTGTGGAAGCAGCCCGGCGGGGCGGCTTCGCATGCGCCGCGATCGGGGACGCGAAGGGGGATCCGCGCGCGCAGTACCATCTTGAAAAACTGTCCGATCTGCTGAATCTGTAAGGAGGAATTTTCGATGAATCTGCAGACACCGCCGATGGGTTGGAACAGCTGGAATACGTTCGGAAGCAATATATCGGACGACCTGGTATTGGGCACGGCCCATGCCATGAAGGAAAAAGGGTATCTGGACGCGGGCTACCGCTACGTCGTGATCGACGACTGCTGGAGCCTGAAGGAGCGCGACGCGCAGGGGCGTCTGGTTCCTGACCCCGAAAAATTCCCGCGCGGCATGAAGGCGCTCGCGGAAGATATCCACGCGCTCGGGCTCAGATTCGGCATGTACTCCTGCGCCGGCGTTCAGACCTGCGCGGGCTATCCCTCCTCCTACGACCATGAGTTCGAGGACGCGCGCACCTTCGCCGAATGGGGCGTGGATTTTCTCAAATACGATTTCTGCAATTTTCCCAGGAGCGGCGACGGCAAAAACCGCTACGCCACCATGTCCATGGCGCTGAAGGCCACCGGACGGGATATCCTGTTCTCCGCCTGCAACTGGGGCACGGATGAGCCCTGGAAATGGATGAAATCCCTCGGCGCGCACATGTACCGCTCCACCGGGGATATCCAGGACAATTTCAAATCCTTCACGACCATCGCCAGGAGCCAGCTGGACAAATTCTGCATGAGCGGCGCGAACTGCTTCAACGATATCGATATGCTGACCGTGGGCATGTACGGAAAAGGGCACGTCGCGCTGGGAGAAGCGTGCACGGACGCGGATTACCGGACCCAGTTCGCGCTCTGGTGCATGCTCGGCGCGCCGCTGATGCTGGGGGGCGACGTACGCAGCATGCGCCCGGAAGCGGAAAACCTGGTGCTCAATCCCCGGCTGCTGCGCATCAACCAGGATACGGAAGGCCGCCCGCCCTTCCCCGTTTATCAGGGACATGTGGCAAACCGGGACTATGACCCTGCGGACGGCAGAAGCTGGCATGTGTTCCAGGATTCGGGCCTGTCGCTTTTCAAACACCTGAGCGATCATGAATTCGCGGTGGGGTACTTCAATTTTGCACCCAAGCGCGGGGAAATCCCGTTCATCTTCGCGGACGCGGGACTGCCCTGGGGCAGCGGAATGGGCCTGCGCCTGACGGACGCCTTTACGGGAGAGGACCTGGGCGTACACCGGGATTACTATAATCCGATGGTCGGCCCCCACGACTGCCGCGTGCTCCTGGCGCGTTTCGCGCCGTGCTGACCGGCGAAAAATGCGAGATCTGCGGGAGGACGCTCCATCCCGACGAAATCGCGGCGACAAAAAAACTGATCAACCGCGGCGCCGTGTCCTTCCGCTGCGTCTCCTGTCTGGCGGCCTGGTTTGAAGTGAAGCCGGAGGATATCCTGGAGCGGATTGCCTATTTCAAAAAAACCGGCTGCACGCTGTTCCGGACGGATACGGATGATTGACACGGGCCTCTTCTTCAGTTACAATGATTTCGGGTTCTCAGGCGCGCTTTGATCCGGACGGAGGGGGAAAAACCTCCCTGCGGGACAGGAGGAGATTGGATGCAAGCTGCCACACAGAAAAAAGACGCTCTTACGGACAGCGGCAGGCGCGTTCTCCGCGCGGTCCGCGCGTGCATGCTTCTTTCCACAGCCATTCTCGCTGCCTCCGGCATTTGGTATATTGCCATCACAGGCCTGGTCGGCAGGAAAAAATGGGATTTCGGCGTTCACGGCATACCACCGCTGGTGCTGGCCGTCTGCGGCGCGGTACTGCTTGCCGCGTCCATCGTGTGTTATTTCACCCTTCCGGCGCTGAAGGGCAGGTCGCACCGAACGGCCGTCGGCCTGTGGAAGGACCGCTACCGCTACAGCCTGATCCTGCCGGGTCTGATCGTGGTCTTCGTATTCAGCTATATGCCCATGTACGGCATCATCCTCGGCTTTAAGGATTATAAAATCAAAAGCGGCATCCTGTTCTCCGAATGGGTGGGACTGTATCATTTTGAACGCTTTTTCAAAAGTCCGGTAGCCGGACAGACGATCTGGAATACCTTCTTCATCGGCATTTCGCAGCTGCTGATCACCTTCCCCGTACCCATTATCCTGGCGCTGCTGATGAACGAGCTGCGTTCCACCTCCTACCGGCGGACGATCCAGACCATCATTTACCTGCCGCATTTCATCAGCTGGGTCATCATGTATTCCCTGCTCTTTTCCCTGTTTTCCATCACCTCGGGTCTGGTCAATAAAATGCTGATGTCACTCGGTTCCCAGCCCATCAACCTGCTGTCGGATCCGAGTAAGTTCTACGGCATGCTCTACGGCACCTCCATCTGGAAGGAGGCCGGCTGGGGCACCATCATCTATATGGCCGCCATCGCGGGCGTGGATCAGGAAATGTACGAGGCCGCGTATCTGGACGGCGCCAACCGCTGGCAGCAGTGTATCCACATTACCCTTCCCTCCATCGCGTTCGCGATCACGACCATGCTGATCCTCAACGTCGGCTCGGTGATGGGCGCGAATTTCGACCAGATCATGAACCTGCGCACCGCGGCGACACAGACCACCGTAGCCCAGGTCATCGATACCTATGTCTATGATATGGGCGTCGGCAAGGGACAGTACGACCTGTCCACCGCCATCGGCCTCTTCCAGCAGATAGTCAACTGCGTGCTGCTGTTCGTGTCCAACTACGTTGTCAAGAGAATGTCCGGGGAAGGATTCTTCTGATCCGGAATCACGGTGCAGGAAGGGAGGAAACGACAGTGAAAGCACAGACAGGCACAGGCAATCATATCCGGCGCAGCGCAGGGGACCATATCTTCAACGCGGCGAATATCCTGCTGTTCATCCTGATCGCGATCATCATCATCTTTCCGTTTTTCAATATTTTCGCGATTTCGCTGACCAGCAACGTCGAATACATGCGGGAACCGTACATCCTCTGGCCGAAGGAGCCCACTTTTCAGGCCTATACCTATATTTTTTCCACCTCGCTGATCCCGCGCTCCTACGCGCTGACGATCTTCATCACCGCCGCGGCCACCACGCTCTCCACCCTGGTCACCTCGATGCTGGCGTACGGGCTCTGCCGGGGCGACCTGCGCGGGCAGAAATTCTTTATGATCTACCTGCTGATCACGATGTTCTTCTCCGGCGGCCTGATCCCGAACTACATGAACATCACCAAAACGCTCGGATGGAGCAACAACCTGCTTGCGCTGATCGTTCCGAATTCGGTGAGCGTGTTCAATTTCATCATCGTGCGCTCCTTTTTCCGGCAGCTGCCGCCGTCGCTGGAGGAATCCGCGCGCATTGACGGCGCCAACGAATGGATGATCCTTTTCCGCATCATTTACCCGCTCTCCATTCCCACGCTCGCCACCATCGCGATGTTCGTGGCGGTCGGCACCTGGAACAGCTGGTTTGCCGCGATGCTGTACATGCGGGATGAGAAGCTCTATCCCCTGCAGCTGATCGTACGCAATTTCATCGTGCATGAGGCGCGCCCGGCGGATATGCAGAACATGGAAGGCCTGCGGGACGCCGCCGGAAACCGCATTTTCCTGAACGAAACCGGCCTGAAAATGGCCTGTGCCGTGGCGACGGTGCTGCCGATGGTGATCATCTATCCCTTCATCCAGAAGTATTTCGAAAAAGGCATGACCATCGGCGCGGTCAAAGGCTGACGGAAGGTTGCAAGCCGCTTGCGGCTTTCAATAAATCTCAAACATGGAGGAACACAGCATGAAACTCTGGAAACTCTTCCTGCTGGCGCTGGCGCTGATGCTTTCCGTCATGGCAATCTCCCTTGCCTATGACGGCGAGATCCTGGACATCACCGCGGACAGCGATGCCGATCCCTTCTCCTGGGATCCCGAGAACGATGCCATGGCCGCCTGGATCCAGGACAACTTCGGCATCAACTTCATTCAGAGCGAAACCAACTACTACAACAACGATTTCACCGCGACCCAGCTTGCGGCGCAGGACGGAAAACTGCCTGAAGTATTCACGGCGGACATTCTTTACTACACGCAGGAAATCACTCAGTTCATCCCCGATGAACTGGTCGCGGAAATCCCGCAGGAGCTGATCGACAAATACCCGCTGATCAAGGAAAGACTGGAAAACGACGCGGTCTCCCAGCTGGTATACAACATGTACGGCGGATACTATTTCCTGCCGAAGCCCGACTCCGCGGATCCCTCCATCTACCTGGCGGAACGCAAGGGCCTCTTCATCCGCAGGGACTGGCTGGAAAAACTGGGCCTTGACATGCCGAATTCCTGGGAAGAACTGTACGAAGTATGCCACGCGTTCACCTATAACGATCCCGACGGCAACGGCGTGAACGACACCTACGGCCTGACCGGCGACGGCCTTGGCACCCTGCGCTACTTCTTCGCTTCCACCGGCGTATCCAACCGCTACTGGAACAAGGACGCGGACGGCAACTGGTTCTACGGCGCGCTGGACGACAGCAACATCGAAGTGCTCGAATGGCTGCGCAAAATGTATGAAGACGGCTCCATCGATCCGGACTTCGCCGCCACCACCTGGAAAACCGGCCTGCAGAAATTCTCCTCCAACACCTTCGGCGTATGCGTGCGCAACGCGGACGCGGACTGGATCCATAACGTGATGGTGGAATACTACGGTGCCGCGAACCCCGACTGCAACCCCTTCGACCGGGTCAGTATGATCGGCGCGCTGGGAAACAACAAGGGCGATCAGCCCCGCATGGAAGCCTATATCTCCTGCATGGTGGCCGTGCAGTTCGCGCCGGAAATCACCGAGGAAAAGATGGACCGCTTCCTCGCCTTCTATGAGTACCTGCTCGGCGAAGGCAAGTACATGCGCATGGGTCTGGAAGGCATCGACTACACCATCGCCGACGACGGCACCGTCACCAAGGTGCGCGACGAGAACGGCAATGCCGCAAACCTCTCCGTCAAGTACCCCTGCATCCCGGTGACCCACTGGACCAGCTGGGGCTTTGAGATGGCCGCACTGCCCAACGTGGAGTATTTCGATGAGTACAATGACGAGACCAAGGCGCTCAACGCCGAAGTCTGCGCCATCCGCAACCAGAACCCCGTGTATCCGGAAGTCGGACCGATCCTGATCGACGATGACGCCGTCACCGACGCCTCCGCGTTCAACATCACCAGCAATTACTGGGCCATCATCTCCGGTGACAAGCCGGTTGCCGACATGTTCGCGGAAATGAAAACGGCCGCGGAAGCCTACTACGGCCCTGCCACCGAAAAGGTGACCGAAATCGCCGCGGAATACGGCTGGTAATCATTCGCTTC
>CADBNX010000264.1 GCA_902796115.1 uncultured Eubacteriales bacterium | reverse complement strand
TTCTGTCATCAGCCGCGTTTGCGGAGACAACCTTTACCGAGCTGTATTCCTCGGAACTGAAAACGCTGGACTATGTGGACAGCACCCTCACGGCGCTGAGCACGTTCGCCTACAACTGCGAAATGGGCCTCGTGTATTATGACAATTTCGGCCTGCTGCGTCCCGGCGTGGCGGAAAGCTGGTCCATTTCGGAGGACGGCACCGTTTACACCTTCTACCTGCGCGACAACATCGACTGGGTGGACTGCCGCGGCAATGTGGTGGCGAAGGTGACGGCGCACGATTTCGTGACGGCGGCAAAGCATATCCTGGATCCCGATGACCCGACCGACATTGCCAACACGCTCTACAACAACCTGGTGGGCGCCAAGGCATACTACGACAAGGAAACCAGCGATTTCGACACCGTGGGAATCAAAGCCCTGGATGACTACACGCTGCAGTATACGCTGCTTGGACCGAGCGCGTATTTCCTGAAGATGACGGGCAACAACGTGTGGTTCCCGGTGCCGACCGATTTCTACAACGAGCATAAGGATACCTTCGGCACCAGCTGCGAGGACCTGCTCTACAACGGCGCGTATTACTGCTCCAGCTACGAGTATGAATACGAGCGCGTGATGCAGCGCAACGAGCATTACCTGAACGCGGACAGGATCACGATCGATACCGTGGTGTACCGCTACAACAAGGAAGCGACCGCCAACGGCGCGGAGCTCTTCCTTCGCGGCGACACCGACAAGGTGACGCTGACCAACGACATCGCCAAGGAATGGATGAATACCCCGGACCGGGCGGATAAATATCAGTCCGCGCCGCTCAACAACATGTCCTACTGGATCGCCTTCAACTTCGACCCGCAGTTCGACGCCGAATATGAGCCGGACAACTGGCGCGCGGCCGTCAACAATGTGAACTTCCGCAAGGCGCTCTTCTATGCCTTTGACAGCTATACCTACAACGCGGTCATCAACGAATGGAACTACAAGGCGAATACGCTGTCCACCTTCACCCGTCAGGATCTGGTGGCGGTCGGCAGCAAGGACTACCTGGAGCTCGGCGGACTGGATGAGTATTCCGTGAAGGACTTCCTGTTTGACGAGGAGCAGGCGCTTGCCTTCAAGGCGGCCGCGCTTGCGGATCTGGACGGCAAGGTGACCTTCCCGGTGAAGATCAAGGTGACCTACAACACCAGCGGCACCATCTCCAAGCGCTATCAGGTGCTGGAGCAGCAGCTGGAAAAGGTGCTCGGCGCGGATTACATCGATATCATCCTGACGCCCTACAGCGGCTCGAGCTTCAACAGCGACGTGCGCAACGCGGGCGACTGGGCCATGATGGAGCTCGGCTGGGGACCGGACTACGCCGACCCGATGAGCCAGTTTGACCCGATCCTGCTTGCGTCCATCGGCAAGAACTGGGGCAAGGTATACCTGGCTGCGGAGTATTATGACGAAGCGCTCGGATACGGTGAGGTGGAGAAGGCCGTGCTGGCCGCCGACGCCATCAAGAACGACAACGACGCCCGTTACATCGCCTTCGCGGAAGCGGAAAAACTGCTCCTGGACGAAGCGCTGGTCATTCCGGCCTACCGCGGCGGCGGCGGATTCATGGCCTGCCGTCTGGTGCCCTTCACCCAGTGCACGGGCCAGATGGGCGACGGCGGCGCGCGCAATGCGGTGGTGTTCGCGAAGATGAGCGATCATCCGATCAGCGAGGAAGAATACCAGGCGGCGAAAGCGCAGTACCTGCTGGACCGCGAAGCCGCCCGTGAAGCCTACGTTGCGGAAAGCGCGGCATATCAGGTTCCTGAAAAATAAGCTTTCCTGACGCGTTTCCCGGAGAAGGACGCGCTCCTTCTCCGGGAGCTTTGATTATTCAGAAAGAAGTAAAGTGCCATGATCAAGTACATTGGAAAACGGCTGCTGCAGTCCCTGCTGACACTGTTCATCATCGTAAACGTGGTCTTCTTCCTGATGCGCCTGATGCCGGAGGAAGGCTATTTCGGGGAACAGTACGATAAAATGGATGAGCAGCAGATCGAAGCCGCGCTGCAGTCCATGGGACTGCGGGATCCGATTCCCGTTCAGCTGCTGCGCTATTATGACCAGCTGCTGCATTTCAATTTCGGGAAATCCATCACCGTGCGTCCGAAGGTGGACATCAGCAAAATCATCATGCAGAAGGCGCCGTATTCCATCCGGTTCGGGGTGGCGTCCGTGCTGCTTTCCCTGGTGGTCGGCATTCCGATGGGAACCGTGATGGCACTCAAGAAGGGAAAAGCCGCGGATAAGTTCGGGAACGCCTACATCGTGATCATCAACGCGGTGCCCGCGGCGGTGTATTATCTGTTCATTCAGCTGTACGGCTCGGGACTGCTGAGCCTGGATATCCTGTATAACGAGCGAAAAGCCATATCGGCTTTGCTTCCGATCGTGAGCATGTCCCTGGGCGGCACGGCCTCCTACGCGATGTGGACGCGGCGCTATGTGGTGGATCAGCTGAACAAGGATTACGTGAAGTTCGCCCGGGCGAAGGGGAATACGGAGGGGCGCATCACCTTCGGGCATATGCTGCGCAACGCGCTGGTGCCCATGACGCAGAACCTGCCGGCCAATATCCTGCTCACGATCTCGGGCTCCATTTACATCGAATCGCTCTATTCGATCCCCGGTATGGGCAACCTGCTGCTGAGCGCCATCAGCCGGCAGGATAACCCGCTGGTGCAGGCGCTGGTGCTGATCTATTCCTCCCTGGGCATCTTCGGACTGCTGCTGGGAGATCTGCTGATGGTTGTGTGCGATCCGAGGATCAAGCTGGTTCGGGGAAAAGAGGCGCTGTGATGCGGAAAACGGAGAAGCTTGAAAAAAGCATAGAAGAGCGGATCGCGGCGCTTGGCGGGGAGGAACTGCTGTTCTCCCGCGGGGAATACGACCCGAATATGGCGGAAATGGGAGGATACTCCGATTATTCCTACTGGCGTTCCACGGTGAAGTCCTTCCTGAAAAACAGGCTTGCGCTGTGCTGCCTGATCCTGCTGGTGATCCTGCTGCTGTTTACGGTGATCCAGCCCCTGCTGCCCGGTCAGCATACCGCCACGGAGATTTTCTGGAACGAAAACAACCGGGTGGACGCCAATCACGCGCCGGACGAGCAGTTCATTTTCGGTACGAACTCCATCGGGCAGGACCTGTGGGCCCGCATCTGGAGCGGCACGCGTACCTCGCTGTTCATCGGGGTGTGCGTGGCGGCGTGCAACGCGCTGATCGGCATCCTGATCGGCGCGCTGTGGGGCTATGTGCGCAGCCTGGACCGGCTGCTGACGGAAGTATACAACGTGATCCACAATATCCCGCGCAATATCATCCTGATCCTCGTATCCTATCTGATCCGTCCGGGCGTGGGCACGATCATTTTCGCGATGTGCATCACGGGCTGGCTGCCGATGGCGCGCTTCATCCGCAACCAGATTCTGACCATCCGCGATCTGGAGTATAACCTGGCGAGCCGCTGCCTGGGCACGCCGGTGGGACGGGTGATCCTGAAGAACCTGCTGCCGTATCTGGTTTCGGTCATTACGCTGCGCGTGGCGCTGGCAATCCCGCAGGCGATCGGCAGCGAGGTTTTCCTGACGTATATCGGGCTGGGGCTGCCGGTGACGATCCCGTCCCTCGGCAACCTGATCAACGAAGGCCGCGCGGTCATGATGGCGGCGTCCTCCCGTTATCAGCTGCTGTTCCCGGCGCTGGTGCTGAGCGTGATCACGATTTCCTTCTACATCATCGGCAATTCCTTCGCGGATGCGGCGGATCCGAAGAATCACGTATAGGGAGGGCAAAACGATGGAAGAAAAAGAAGTCATCCTTTCCGTGCGCGATCTGGAAGTGAAATTCACCCTGCGGGGGCAGGCGCTGACCGTCACGCGGGGCATTTCCCTGGACGTGTACCGGGGCGAGAGCCTGGCCATCGTCGGGGAATCCGGCTCCGGAAAATCCGTGTTCACGAAGACCTTCATCGGCATGCTGGATAAAAACGGCTCCGTGACGGGCGGGCATATTTACTACAAGGGGCAGGATCTGGCAAAGTATACGAAGCCGAAGGAATGGCAGCGCATTCGCGGGGGCGAGATCGCGATGGTGTTCCAGGACCCGATGACCTCGCTCAATCCCCTGAAAACCATCGGAAAACAGATCCAGGAAGCGGTGGAGCTGCATCAGGGGCTGAAGGGAAAGGCCGCCCGTGAGAAGACCATCGGGTACCTCGCGGACGTCGGGATCCCGGATCCGGAAACCCGCTACAAACAGTATCCCCACGAGTTTTCGGGCGGCATGCGGCAGCGGGTGGTCATAGCCACGGCCATGGCATGCAACCCGGAGATCCTGATCTGCGACGAGCCTACGACGGCGCTGGACGTGACCATTCAGGCGCAGATCATCGAGCTTCTGCGGACCATGCAGCGAAAATA
>CADBNX010000263.1 GCA_902796115.1 uncultured Eubacteriales bacterium | reverse complement strand
GGCCGCTTCCTGCGGCATGATTTCTTTGAGACGCGATGAGATCTGCGCCAGCAGATCGCCTTCCGCGCGGAATACGGAGCCGCTGTCTCCGAAATCAATATTGCGCGGATACGGAATGCCGTCGTCAAAATAGGGTTTCATGCGGATGAAGCTTGCCGCGTACCATTTCATCAGACGCCCGTAACAGGCGATGTCCGCTTTCTCCTCATGCCCCGGAAGAAGCCGCAGCAGATATTCATTCAGCCAGCAGTAATTGGTGCTCGCATAATCAGAATAATGCAGCGTTTCACCGTAACTGTCCCCTCCGTACATGTCCGCGCAGCGCTGCACATACTCCAGTACATACTCCGTCGCTTCCCTGTCCTGCAGCATCAGCGCGGCATGCGCATATCCGCCGAAAATCACGTGAAAAAAGTTATTGAATGATCTTTTGCCGCCGATCACTTCGTCACAGTAGCGCCTGCAGGGGATCATTCCCTTCTCGCGCATCGCCGCGACCAGCCTCTCCTTTTCTTCTTCGGTAAACCGTTCTCCCGCCATATCCAGCGCCGCGCATACCGCCGAAACGATATGCGCCGTTTCCAGCATCCCCACATAAGGTTTGCTGTGATTCCGGAACCAGGGGCCGATCCAGTCGCTGGCATCCTGATCCGCGATCCACATCGCGGCATCATGAACCCATTGGCCGAGATGCTCGTTTCTTTCCACCTGCCAGAGAAACGCCGCGCCCTCACATCGGGGCTGGCAGAGATGAAACCATTCTTTTTCGTCCCCCGGCTGTCTGATTTCCGGAAAGCGCGTCGCATCCAGAATTCTTGCCCGGTATGCCCAATACAGTTTCGCCTGCAGCGAATCCGGATCGGCGTTTTTCAGCCTCCTGATTTCCTCATCTTTCAGAATATGCCTGATCTGCATGTTTATATTCCTCCCGGCAGCTGTTTGCCATATATGGGCAAACCGTTTCTTTATCCCCTTTCTCATTATACTGATATTACATTTATTTTTCAACTTGTACTTTTCTTCACAGAACTTATTATGATATGTTCATATGCTTTTCTCATTGTATGATGTGATGTATAATTACGGATGTCAAGGTATGATTCGCAGCGGAAGGAGAATGTTGTAATGCGCATCCTGACAGAAGAAATGCTGTGCAGAATACAGGATAAACGGAAAACCGATCCCTATTACGCTTCCATGATCGATCACGTGATCGGCAGGGCCGGGGAAATCGCGTCCCGGCCCGGCATCCGTCGGCAGGGAGAGCGTCCGGACTGGTGGCGCTGCCTGGGAAGGATCGATACAGCCGCGCTTGCGCACCTGTTCGCCCCGGAAAATACAAGGATCCGAACCTGGCTGCATGACGCGCTGATGGAAATAGCCGGTATTCCGGACGATCAGTGGATCGGCCCTTTTTTCCGTCCGAGATGCGACCCGCCCCAGGGAATGCTGGAAACCTCACATATCATGGTCGTCTCTGCCAAAGCGCTCGGGATATGCCCTGATATTCTCACTTCCGGAGAAACAGACCGTCTGCTGGACAGAATCCGGAAGATCGGCCTTCCCTACAGCAGAAACTGGATCAGCGCACGGGAGAAAGAAGGGACTTTCGGCAGCAATAACTGGAGTATTGTGCTCCTCTGCGGATGCGCATACGGTGCCGCGCTGCTGGAAGACGAAGAAACCCTGCTGTTTGTCGCGGAACAGTATAACCGGCTCTGCGGCACCATGAACGACGATTTCTACGGTGAAACCACCAGCTATTGGAGTTACGCTTCCAGCGAATTCGCAATTCTGCGCCTTTTGTTTGAATATGCACGTCCGGATCTCGCCGCCGCGCTCGAGCCGATCACGGTATATGCCCGCGTTCTTCCCTGGTATGATGCTCAGGCTGTCGGCCCGTTTTATCCGGAAGCACTGCAGGGGATCCCCCAGACGCGTTACGCCAATTTCTCCGACGCCAATGCGCTCGAGCATCTGAATTCCGCGACACTCGCTTCCATTGCGGCAGCAAAAAAGGAAATCCCGGAACTTGCCGCGCTGGCATCGCGGATTTTCTTCCGGGAGTTTCCCGCCGAAGCATATGCATCGGCGGATAAAACCGGTTTCCGGAATTCGCCGGACTTCTGGGCGACGCTGCTCTATCCGGAATTTGCCGATCCGAAAGGCGCGCCTGCCTCTCCCAAAGTCCGGCGGTTCGGCGACGGGCTGACCGTATTGAAAGGAAACGGGCTGAGCTTTTACTCCCGTGCCGGAAGCAGTGTCCCTGCCCACGCCATTGCTCACCGTCACGCGGATCAGGGAACGATTCTTGCCGCATACGACGGCGTTGTACTGCTGGATGATCCGGGTATCTGCTGCTACCGCCTGCCCCTGTATCAGGAATCAAAAAGGGATTGCTGCCACAGCATGCCCCTGTTCAGGAAAGGAGACACTCCCCTGCCGCAGCGCATCCTTGATGAATCCGATGCCAATAAACCCCCGCTGAACCGTGACGCCGGGCATGAGATCGGAGAGAACTCTTTTCTGACCGCCAGCGATCTGGGCAGGCTGTATCCGGATCCGCTCAGAAAAGTGCTGCGCACCGTATGGGCAGAAGAAAACCATACCGCTTTCATCGCGGATGAATGGGAAGCAGATGAACCGATCCGTGAAGAAACCAGATTCGTATTCAACAACCGCAACATGGCCATGGAGTGGCGGATCAGCGGGAATGAATGCCGCATGACCAGGGAATGCGTGGGCGTACGGGTCATTTCCCTGGATGGTTGTGTACCGAAGCTCAGCTACGGCACGCTGCACGACGCCAACCACGTAAATCCCGGCGGTCCTACCCAGGGCCGGCAGGGAAACGGATATGAGATGACTTTCGCCAGTGAGGAAGGATCGCAGAGCGGCTGCCGCCGTTTTCTGCTCGTTTTCGACAAAGAGAGTCTTCTGGATCAGTGGCAGGTCATCAAAGAGGATGCAACATGGGTTCTCCTTGATCCGGACGGAAACGCATATATCCGCATCCGCGGAAAGAAAATCGAATCCGGCAAATGCTGATTCATTCGCATTTTGAACAGCCCGGGCTGACAGTCCGCGTCGGAGAGTGGGAAACAATGAATAAAAACGGATTGGCATCAAACGAAACAAGTGGCATATCGGCCCGAAATACGGGTTCTGAAAACCGTCTTGCCCTGCAGGCTCTGCTGGATCGGGGCGGAACTGTCCGTCTGGAAGAACCGGGTGTGTACGAGATCGAAAATACGCTGGTTATCCGTTCGAATACACGACTGATCTGCGGACCCGGCGTCGTTCTGAAACGCGCCGTTTCTTCCGTCGGCTCTTTTCTTTTGATAAATGAAGGAGCGCTGAACGGACGGTGGGACGAAAACATCATCATCGAAGGCCTGACCGTCGTAACCGACGGAGTTGAAGCACGGCATAACGCCGCGGTATACGGTCTGACCGGCGAACTCTCGTTCTTTCATGTGAAGCATCTGCGGATTTCGGATTTCACCTGTGTGGATCTGCCCCGGCTCAGTTACGGCATTCATATCTGCGCTTTCGAGGATATCGTTCTGGAACGCCTGCGGATCGAAGGACGAAAGGACGCGATCCATCTGGGCACCGGAAAACGTTTTGTGATCCGGCACGGTCTGTTCCGAACTTTTGATGATCCGATCGCCCTGAACGCCCACGATTATGCCGTAGCCACCCCGCAGCTGGGATGGATCGAGGACGGCCTGATCGAGGATTGCTATGATCTGGATGACGAAGATACAACCGGCTATTTCTGCCGGATCCTGGCCGGCGCCTGGCTGGACTGGTACCCGGGAATGGAGATTCAGAATTCGGATACGGTGGTTTCTGACGGAAGACTGTATCGCGCGTTCCAGAAACCGGACGGCGTACGGTATCGCTCGCTCACACCGCCTTCTCACGAAAAAGGAATGATGACCTTCGACGGAATCAACTGGGTGATGATTCAGGACAGCGTGGTTTATGAGTGCGGGTGCCGGAATATTCATTTCCGGGACATCCGTCTGCAGAAGAAACGGGACACTGCGTTTTCCGTTCATTTTGATCATGACGCGTATTCCAGAAGCGTATATCCCGGCGCGAAGATGCCGGTACAGGAAAACCTGGTTTTCGAAAACGTCACCGTACAGAACGAAATCAAATGCCTGATCCGCTCAATCACCCCGATCGACAGCATCAAGGTATCCGGCTGCCTGCTGCGGGAAGGAGGCATCCGGCTGACAAGCCTCCCCGGTGAAAACCGGGCGTATCCCGGAACGGATGTGCTGCTCTGCGCGAACACCTTTGCGTGCAGCACCGAGATGCCGCTGATCGTCTGCGATCAGAATCGCAGCTGCAGGCTTTCCATGCACGCAAACCTGGCACGGCATCCCGGTTTCCGCGCAAGGCTGGACGGTTCTGT
>CADBNX010000262.1 GCA_902796115.1 uncultured Eubacteriales bacterium | reverse complement strand
CCTGACGGTGCTGGTGCGCCTTGAAGGCGATGCGGAGGAAGGGGCGTCCGCCCTGCGGGAACGCTTTCCCGCATGCACCGTCAATCGCACCGATACGCTTCCGGACGCGTTTGAACCGATGTCCCGCATGTTTCACGCCGTCGTGTATATCCTGATCGTCCTTTCCCTGTTCATGGGCGTTTTCGTGCTGCTGAATCTGGTGAATATTTTCGTCGGCCGCAGAAAAAACGAGCTGATCATCATGGCGGTGCACGGGTTTGACAAAGCGCAGCAGGTGCGCTATCTGCTGAAGGAGACCCTGATCACCACCTTCGGGGGCCTGCTGCTCGGCTTTCTCCTGGGATGGATCATGACGGGACCCCTGGTGCGCACCGTGGAGGTTGGGGAAATGATGTTCGTGCGCTCGCTGAACCTCAGAGCCTGGCTGATCGCCGCGGGCGTCGAAGCCTTTTTCGCCCTTGTGATCAACCTGTTCGCGTTCCGCCGCATCCGCGGCTTTGACCTGACCGAACTGACAAGGTGAAGGGGCTGCTGCACAGCCCCTTCACGATGAAACATTCCCGTTACAGCCGCCGATTTCCCGGATCATCCGCTGCGGCGTCAGAACACGGACGGGCGGGGGGCTGCAGTCATTCAGGTTTCCGGTCACGATGCAGTCCATTTTTTCCCGGACAGCGGCTGCGATCATCACCGCATCCTCAAAATCCGGCATATCCGAATCACATCAAAATCGAACGAATTGTCAAGTATAATTCGTTCGATTTTGTATCTGTTTTTGTATGTTCCGTAACCCAGCCAGGTTCATTCCGGCAGGATCACGTCGATATTCCCGGTTGTGGTGCTCAGCTCCACCGCGCCGCTGCCGTCACCGCACACGTAAACCCCGTCCCGGACGCTCGCCGGCACCTGACAGGTGATTTTGCCGCTCGCGGCATGCAATCGCGCGGTGAATCCCGGCTCCTCCGGCAGGGCCAGCGTGATATTGCCGGTCGTCGCGTGCGCTTTCAGCGTCTCTAACCGCTCCGTATGAAGCTGTATGTCACCGCTGGTGCATCGGATCTCCGCCCGAACGATTTCCGCCGTTTCCGTCCGGATACTGCCGGTTGTCGCTTTGGCGGCATAGGTTCCGATTTGTTCCGCCCAAACGGAAGCAGCGCCCGAGGTGATGGAAAGCTCCACCCGCTCCGCCTCATGCATTTTCAGGAGAACGCTGCCGCTCGTGACCTTTACGTTTACATCCTCCGCAGGCCGTGTGAGCCGCACATCGACCGCGCCGGTCGTAACAGCGGTCCGTACCGTGCGGGCATTCATGCAGGCAAGGATGTCGCCCGTGGTCACGCGCAGCTCAGCGCGCTCCGCCTGCAGGGCCGGGATGTCCAGGTCCCCGGTCGTGGTGTGAATGACTGCCTCTCCCAGCACCGTTCCCTCCGGCAGCGTCACGGTCAGATCCTTGCGAAGGTTCCGGTGCAGACGGAAACCCTCCTTTTCATACCGCACCCGCAGCGTATCCCCGTCCAGCCACCAGCGTACCCGCGTATCCCCATTCAGGCTTTGATTGGCCTCTTCCGCAATATTCACGGTGTTTCCCGGATGAAAGGCGACAGATACCTTCCCGCAGACCCAGTCGATATCCAGGTTTCGCACATCCTGCGTGATTTCGGCATCTCCCGCGTCATACTCAGCCGCGTTTTCGTACCGGTATCCGGCAGCCCCCGCGACACGCAGGACCCCCAGCGCCGCCGCGCACAAAAGCAGCGCGGCACAGATGATCGATACGGCTTTCCACTTATTCTTCACGGTTCTCTTTCCCCCTGTTCTGCATGATTTCGGAGGCGATCAGTCCCCCTCCGCCCAGGATCCCGAGCGCAAAGACCGCTGTCTGTGCGATTCCCTGCCCCCGGGAAAAAACCGCGGCGATCATACACACAAACAGGATCGCGTCCACACCCAGTACGATGAGCCACCTCCGGCTTCTGCCGATCACGTTCCTCACCGGCCGCGCCCGGATCACAAAGGGCAGGAAAATGACCGCCAGTCCGAACAGCGCTGCAGAAGCAGCGATGAAGAACCAGTCCCCGCCCGAAACCAGGCACACCGCTGCCAGCAGCAGGATCAGCGCGGCCGTAAAGGCGCAGAAAGTCCAGAATGCTTTATCGCGCACAGCCATCAGCGGCACCACGGTCAGCGAGGCCGCCGCAAGCATCGCCGCCAGCACGATAAAGAACCAGCTGAGCCCGGTTCCGGCCGCCGCGTTCACAATCAGGCACACCAGGATCGGAATCGAAAACAGCGCGGCGATCAGGGCCCCGACCTGCGCGGAACGGCGGCGGAATTTTTTCGCACCGTACCCGATCACGTCCGTTTTTTCATCCCGCAGGCCGCGCTCGATCTCGGTATCGCGCAGTCTTCGCAGTTCTTCCCGGCAGGCGGGGCATTCCGGCAGATGTGCGTCCACAAGCGCACGGCTCGCGGCGCTGCAGGCATCGTCCGCGTACAGCGGCAAAAGATCGCGTATCACGTCACAATCGGCTTTCATTTTTCCTCCATCCTTTCCCGCAGTCTGAGTCTGGCGCGGTGGTAAGTGACCCGGGCCCAGTTTTCCGTTCGGCCGAAAATCTCTCCCACTTCCCGGAAGCTCAGTTCCCCGAAAACGCGCAGCTCAAATACTTCCCTGTACGGTTCCTCCAGCCCGTGCAGGGCCAGGTGGATGCGAAAGGAAGCGTCCCGGCCTGCGGCGCGCTGCTCCACGCTCTCTCCGGGATCCGGCAGGGTATCCGGGATCGGCTCATGCCGGCGCTGGCGGCGCTTCTCATCCAGAAACAGGTTTTTCGCGATGGCGCACAGCCAGGTCGCCTCGCCCGCTTCTCCCCGATATCCGTTTTTTCCGGAGAAGGCACGAAAAAAGGTTTCCTGTGTGATTTCCTCCGCCTGCAGGCGGTCGCCCGACAGCGTCATCACATAGGAGAACACGCGCATATAATATGCTTCGTACAGTTTTTCGTCCCTTGCCTGAGTCACGCGTCCGCCCCCCTTCCTTCCGGCTCACGGATTAGACGGGCAAAAACCGGATTCGTTACAGGAAATGAAAAATAAAAAAGCCGGCGCTGTTGCCGCGCCGGATGGGTTACTGAGGCGCAGGCCTCTTTTTCAGCTTCACTTGCATGACGGTGTACGGCGGCAGGGGAAAGATATGCGCGCCGGAAGCCCCGACATTTGCTTCTCCTTTTGATTTCGGCTGCCGCTCCGCAGGCTTTGGCCGGTTACAGTGCCATTTCCATCTGCGCCAGGATGCGCAT
>CADBNX010000261.1 GCA_902796115.1 uncultured Eubacteriales bacterium | reverse complement strand
GTTTCCGGGAGTTGAGCTTTCTCTCCTGAAAAAAAGGGGTATTTGGAACTTGTCAGGCTCGACAAAAGTCCCAGATTCTGCCAAATCGCTGAAAAGCCTTGCTGCGCAAGGACTTTCGAAGGATTGTTTTTCTCTCCTGAATTATGTTGATTATTTGGAACTTGGCTAGCCTCCGGCTCCTGAGAGAACGCGAAAACCCGCCTGAAATCTACGTTTCAGGCGGGTCGGTGGCGGAGTGGGTGGGATTCGAACCCACGTGTCGGAGTTACCGACAAACTGATTTCGAGTCAGCCCCGTTATGACCGCTTCGATACCACTCCTGGTTATTTCCATCCCGATTTGCTCTTTGGAAATTGGAGAGAAAACCAGGAGAGAAAGCAAGAAGTTCGTTACAATCCGGCAGGCCTGAAGCCTTGAGAAATAAGGGTTGCCGCAAAAGGGAGTTCCAAATGGCGTGCACGATTTCGAATCAGCCCCGTTATGACCGCTTCGATACCGCTCCGTGACGCCTGCGGGACGGGACAGAATACGCCGTCCTTCCGGCACTGGAAGTATATGAAAAAAAACGGGTTTTGTCAAGCGGGAAATCGCGTTCAGCCTCTTGACAATCGGACGGTTGGGGGATAAGGTATCAGCGTACCGCCGAAGGCGGAAATAAGCGCTGCGCCCGGAGGGAGGAGACGAGCATGACCTTCAAAATCGCCGCGATCATGATCCTGATCGTGGTATGGCTGTATCAGACGCTGCTCAACCGCATCCGCAGAAAATCCGCTTCGAACCCGATCCCCGATAACGTGGCGGATGTGTATGACACGGAAACGTACGGGAAATGGCGTCGGTACCACGCGGAAAAATGCCGGCTGTCGATGGCGCAGAATACGGCTTCGTTCCTGACGGATCTGCTGCTGATCGGGCTGAACCTGTACGCCGCGTTTGCCGGGGTATTCCCGGAGACACTTTTCTTGCAGCTGTTTGCCGTGCTGCTGCTCAGCGCGCTGTCGGGGGTGGTGTCGCTGCCTTTTTCCTATTATGACGATATGGTGATCGAGCAGAAATACGGCTTCAACCGCACCGGAAAGAAAACATTCGCAGCGGATGCCGTGAAGCAGTTCGTGATCGGTCTTGTGCTGACCTGCCTGATCGCGCTGCTGCTGATGTGGATCCATCGGGCGCTGGGGGACTGGCTGATCGTGGTGTTCGCGGGCGCCATGGTGCTGCTGGCGCTGGGGATTTCCTTTCTTTATCCCTACTTCAGCCGGATCTTCAATAAATTCACGCCGCTTGAGGACGGGGAACTGAAGGAGAAGCTGACGGCGCTGCTCACAAAGCACGGATACCACGTGCGCGCCATTCAGGTGATGGACGCGTCCAGGCGCTCCACAAAAACAAACGCGTATTTTACCGGGTTCGGCAAAACGAAAACCATCGTTTTGTATGATACCCTGGTGCAGAAGATGACCACGGAGGAAATCTGCGCGGTTTTCGCGCATGAAATGGGGCACGGGCTGCACAGGGACACGCTGAAAAACCAGTGCGTCTCCTTTGTGCAGATGCTGGTGCTGGCGGTACTGGCTTTCTTTACCCTGCGGGAGGAAGCGATTTTTGCCGCGTTCGGGTTTGCCGGCGTCAATTACGGATTTGCGCTGCTGCTGATCATGATGGAGTTTTCGCTGGTATCCCCGCTTTTCGGGCTGTTCGCGAACGCCCTGTCTCGCCGGGCGGAATACCGCGCCGACGCGCAGGCGGTCAGCGAGGGTTACGGAGAGGCGCTGATCAGCGGTCTGAAGAAGCTGGCGAGGGGCAATTTTGCCGAGCTTGCGCCTGATCCCTGGCTGGTGAAGCTGGAAGCATCCCATCCGCCGATCAGCGCGCGGATCGACGCGATCCGCGGGAAACGGAAAAAGAACTGAACGCATGAAGAAAAGGATTCTATTAAGATGATATGGAGGAAAAAAGAATGAGTGACCGAGTGCCCGCGATTCCGCTGATTGTGAATGACCCGTACTTTTCCGTCTGGCTGCCGGGGGATGATTTCACCGCGGCCGGTACCGTGCACTGGACCGGCGCCGAAAAAGGCGTGAGCGGTGCCCTGCGCATTGACGGGACCGAATACCACTGGCTCGGCACGCGCCGCAGGCCGATGAAGAGCGTCGATACGCGCGTCACGCCGACCGCGTCGACGGGTGTGCTGGAGGCCGCCGGCGTGCGGCTGACCGCGACCTTCTGGAGCCCCATGCTGCCGGAGGACCCGGACGCGCTGTCCATTCCGATCACCTTTGTGGATTACCGCGCGGAATCCGTCGACGGCAGGGCGCACGAGGTGACCTTCAGCCTGAACGTATCCGCGCAGCTGACCTATGACGGGACCAATACGCCGCCTCTGCGCTCTGCGGATCTGTCGGACGGCACGCTTTCGATGGCGTACGTCGGGCAGAGACACCAGCGCCTCCTGGGCCACTCGGGCGACCATATCACCATGGACTGGGGATATCTGTACATGGCGGCGCGCCGGGGCGTGACGATCCGCCCGGACAACCGGTACCACAGCCTGATCTATACCGTGGACGGGAAAGCAGAAACGGGCAGTGCCTTTGAAGGCTTCGTGATGGTCGGATACGACGAGGACGCGTCCATCAATTACTTCGGCGCGCTGTGCCCGGCCTGGGGACTGCGGAACGGAAAGACCCTGGCACAGGCGATGCACGAATTTGCGGACCGGCACGACGAATTCCGGGCTGCCTGTGAAAAACTGGATGAAAAACTGCTGGCCATGGCGGAAAAGACCGCGGGGAAGGATTACGCGCGCATCATTTCCGCCGCCTGGCGGCATACCTTCGCGGCGCATAAGCTGATCGCGACGCCGGAAGGCAAAATGGCGCTGCTTTCCAAGGAAAACGATTCGAACGGCTGCATTGCCACGGTGGACGTAAGCTATCCCTCCACGCCCATTTTCCTGCTCTTCGCGCCGGAGATGGTCAACGCGCTGTGCCGGCCCGTGCTGGAGTTTGCCTCCATGCCGGTGTGGGCGGATATGGATTTTGCGCCGCACGACGTGGGCCGCTATCCCTATGCCACCGGTCAGGTGTACGCGGCGCATGACCGCGCGGAGAACGGCGCGGTGAATCCGCCCTATTACCTGTATCCGCAGGGCGCGGACGTGTACAATCCCCGCGGCCAGATGCCCGTGGAGGAATGCGGCAATATGCTGATCATGATGGAAGCGGCCGTCGCTTTCGGCGCTTCCGACGAACTGCTGCAGCGCTACAGGGGCCTGCTCGCGAAATGGGTGCGTTACCTTGACGAATACGGCGAGGATCCCGGCGAGCAGCTGTGCACGGACGATTTTGCCGGGCATCTGGCGCACAATGTGAACCTGTCCGCGAAAGCGGTCGTCGGGGTGGCCTGCTACGCGCGCATCCTGCGCCGCCTGGGCGAAAAGGAAGAAGCCGCGGGATGGGAGAAACGGGCAAAAGAAATGGCCGATTCCTGGCTGAAACGCGCGGCGGTCGGCGAATACACCTCCCTGACCTTTGACGGACAGGGCTGGAGCATGAAATACAACCTGGTCTGGGATCGGGTGCTGGGACTGAACCTGCTTCCCGAGGAATTCTACGCGCGCGAGGTAAAGAGCTATCTGCCGCGCGTCAACGCCTACGGCCTGCCGCTGGATTCCCGCTCCGACTACACCAAATCCGACTGGCTCTGCTGGTGCGCCGCGATGGCGAAGGATCGGGATACGAAGGAAAAACTGCTTGCTCCGCTCGCGGCGTATCTGAGAGAAACGCCGAACCGCGTGCCGTTTTCCGACTGGTACGATACGGTGACCGGACGCTATGTGGCGTTCATCGCGCGAAGCGTGCAGGGCGGCGTGTTCATGCCGATGCTGGCCGAAGCAGCGGAGGAGAAAAGGCGCTGAGCCTGTTTGTCATTTTATATGAGGAGGAGAATCTGAATGAAATAATGGATTGCGCTGCTGATTGCTGCCGTGCTGTTGATTGGCCTTCTGCCGGGGCTGACGGACGCGTCGGCTGAGACAGCGGCCGAGGTGAAGAGCCGGATCAAGGACATATGCGATGAATATGGCTTTGAAACGAACGCGTACTGGTCCTACAATAAGAATACAGGAGATCCAAAGTCGTATAAAGCATCGACACATAAGGCAAATACCGATTCCTCATCAACAAAGGGAGACGATGGATGGGTAGGCTGCACATTTGACGGCAAAGGCGAAGAATGTTTTGCTTTTGCAAGCTTCATCGGCTACAAGCTGTTTGGACAGAAGAATCCGCAGAACGGCGGATGGACTGAGTATTCCACCGCGGAAGAAGTACGCAAGCACGGCGTCTGTGTAGGCGATATCATCCGGACAAAAGGATCGCCTCATTCTGCTATCGTGTATTCTATCAAGGGTGATGGCACGATACGGGTGGTTGAATGCTGGGGTACGCACAACAACATCATCAAATTCAACAATAAGTTTGCAGGCGCGTGCGACAATATCGAAGAGATCCTCAACAATAAATACGGGAAGTTCTCCTACCTTGTGCATGCGCCAAACAACACCGCCAAACCCGGATGGAAGCCCAAACAGCTGGAAGCAACCGTGAACGGGTATGAAGGCGAGTACGACGGACAGGCGCATGGTATCGAGATCCGGGTAACGGTTCCGGACAGCGGATATACCATCCTGTACGGCAAGGAGAAGGGGACTTACGATCAGAAGAAGCCGATCACGTACAAAAACGCGGGAACCTATACGGTATATTATCAGATCGAGGCACCCGGGTATTACGCGAAAACGGACAAGTATAAAAAGACGGGTTCCGCGCAGGTGATCATCACAAAGAAGGACGTCTATAATCTGGTGCCGCCCGAAGGCCCGGATCTGATATACACGGGCGAAGCGCAGCCGCTTCTGACACCGGGATCGGTGGGCGGAGGCGTGATGCAGTACAGCGCGGACGGAGAGAATTACAGCGAAACGGTGCCCGCTGCTGTTGACGCGGGCGAATACACCGTATTCTACAGGGCCGTCGTGGACGGGAATCACAACGACACCGAACCCGCTGCCATCACAGTCCGGATCATCGATCCTTCCCGCATGCCCGGCGACGCGGATGGAAACGGACAGGTGAATGTGAGGGATGCGCTCCTGGTGCTGCAGTATTGCAGCGGAGAAGACGCTGATATGGTCGAATCGAACGCGGACGTGGACGCGGACGGAAACGTCGATTTCGCGGACGCGGTGCTCATCCTGCAGTACGCCTGCGGATGGGATG
>CADBNX010000260.1 GCA_902796115.1 uncultured Eubacteriales bacterium | reverse complement strand
CGGCAAACGCAAAGTCGTCCAGCACGGTTACGGAAGGCGGCAGGGTGAGGCGGGCAACAGGCGTCTCATAGAACGCATAAGAAGCGATCCCGACGACCTTCTTCCCCGCGATCTTTTCGGGAGCGGTAAAGCTCTCCGTACCGCCGGCGTACCATAGCATCTTCACACCGCCGTCCGCGTCTGTGTACCAGCAGGAAGTTTCCTCGTCATACAGTTCCTCCGCCGCCCCGCAGCCCGGCATCATCGCCAGCAGGATCATAACGGCCGCGAGCACACGGGATATCGTCCTGATCATGGGAATCGACCTCTTCCAATTCGATTTCGAGCGCCTGCCTTATGGGCCAGGCATCGGTGTCAGTATACCACGGAAGCGCGCGGCGGGCAAGCGGACGCAGGGCGCGCCGTTCTGCCGCGCCTGTGTTTCACGCATCCCGCCCCATCACCCACGCGAACGCTTTGGCGCACCGAAGGGCCGCGTCCCGGAAATGATTGCCCTCGTTCCATTCCAGTGTACAGGCGATCCCCTGTGCCCGCAGGCATTCGTACGTCTCCCGGATGCGCTGCCCCACCGCGGCCATCACGGGGTTCCGCGTTTTTTCCTCCCGGTCGCCGAGGCTCAGGTATACCCTGCCGCAGCGGACCGGGTTTTCCTTCACATAATCCGTGAACCCCGGAAACCACACGGAAGGGGACGCGGCGGCCGCGCCGCGGAACGCGTCCGTCCGGCACGCGGCCCACAAAGCGAAAAGCCCGGCCAGAGAATACCCGCCGATGACATAGGTTTTTCCGGGATCCCGGCAGTATGCCAGCACCTCTTTCAGCGTGCTCTCCGCCCCGTCCCCGAAATCCGCTTTTCCGAATACGGCCGGCGCCTTCCAGGGGGACAACTGCGTATTCCAGTTCTCCACCCGGAAGGCCGTCAAACAGAAATCGACGGCGGAAAGCCGCCGGATACTTTCCGTTTCCTCCCGCATGAAAGCAAGATCATGATCGTCCGTCGGCTGCAGAAGCACCCAATCCGCGTCCGGATTGCCGAAAAGCGCCGTATCCATTTCAATCCTCCCGCGCGTCCTGCAGCCTCGGCGAAATTTTCCGGTAAAGCCTTGCGTTCCAGAACGTCATATCCAGTTCGTCCAGGTAAAAATGCAGTATCGCCTTCCAGTTCTTCGTGGCCGTACTCAGCATGATGTACTCCGCCTCCGCCGAAACCTTCTCCTCCGCGTACCGGAAGAGGGCGGCCCCGATGCCCCGGGAGCGGTGTGAGGGGATCACATACAGTTCCTCCACTTCAAAAAACGGGGTCTGATCCGGCATCACGGAGGAAGCATTTTTGCTCCGCTCCGTGTGCCCGAACAGGTATCCGACCGTCTCTCCGTTTTCCTTTGCCAGGAAAACGCGGTTGTCCCTGAGATCCTCATGGGTATTCGCCCGGTAGCCGCGGCAGCTCTTCTCCGCTTCCCAGTCCCGGGAAAAACGGATCAGGATTTCTTCCGTCTCCGCTGTCAGGGACGATTCCTCAATGATGACGTTTCCTTCCATATCCTCCGTCCGTTCCTCATGCTCATCGTTTTCCGCGCCGTTTGAAATCCCGTTCGATGTTTTCCTTCCACGCGTTTCCGATGGGCGCGTTCTGCCGCAGATTTGTCATTGCCTCGCTGATGCCGCTGTAGCACTTCGCCTGCCCCATCGCGTCATTCTGGAAGGTGACGGCGCGTTCGCTGCGGATGCCGAAATGGGAGGCTGTTTCCACCGCGTCGATATTCGCGCCCAGGAACAGGAATTCCCAGCCGTATTCCTTGCTCTGCCGGCGGATTTTCCGCCTCACCTCGTCCGCGCCGTAGCGGCAGCTGGCGTTTTCCATGCCGTCCGTCATGATGACGAACACCGTATGCTCCGGCACGTCCTCTTCGCGCGCGTATTTGTGCACGTTGCCGATGTGGTGGATGGCCCCTCCGATCGCGTCGATCAGCGCCGTACCCCCGCCCACGCGGTAATCCCGTTCCGTCATCGGAGCCACGCTTCCGATCTCCGCCCGGTCGTGAAGCACGAAGCTGTCGTTGGAGAAGAGCACCGTGGATACGAGCGCCTCCCCCTCGTTTTCCTTCTGCCGGGCGATCATGCTGTTGAAGCCGCCGATCGTATCCGCCTCCAGCCCCGCCATGGAACCGCTTTTGTCCAGGATGAACACCATTTCCGTCAGATTCTTTTTCATAGCCTTTTCCTCCTGCTGTTTTTTCGCGGGCCGTCCCGCAAGCATAGGATAACAAAACAACGGATGGAAAAGGTCGCCTGAAAAGAGACAATTCCGTCCCACGCAGGCATGCCCGCGCTTCACGCGTGAGCGGTGTCTACGTGCCCGACCCCAGCAGCTTCTGATCAAAGGAAAACAGCGCAGCGTTGATTTCCCAGATATCCCAGTTTTCGCGGCGGATGAAGTATTCCACGATCAGGTCGCCCTTGCTGCTGTGGGACAGCGTGAAGCCCGCTTTCCGCAGCATTTCGTCCGTCTCCTCCAGCGGCAGGCACAGCGCCACGGCAAACGCCAGCACCGTGGTTTTCCCGGGCCGGTAGCCCTTCTGATTCTTGATTTTGTTGAACAGTTTCCGGTCCACGTTCGCCCTGCGGTAGCATTCGGCGTCCGTCATGCCGCTCTCGTCGATTTTGCGCAGCAGCATTTCCCGGAAGCCCTCGTCCAGCCGGCGCAGGTATTCCTCCAGGCTTTCGTCCGGCGCGCCGTATGCCCTGGTTCCCTCCGTCCCGGCGGGTTCGGCCTTCCGATGGAACGCGCGCATATTGCTCCGTGGCGCGAAAAGGGGAGCCGGCGCGGCGCATTTTTCTTCCGTCGCCCCAAGTGCGTCTTCCGTTTCCTCCGGCGGCGGCATAACAGGCTTTTTCCGTCCCCCGGGAGCCGAAGGAACCTGCCCGCAGCGCGGCATGCTTTCAGAGGGCAGGTTCATGCTGCGCCGCCTCTCCTCCTCTCGGAGGTCGGGCACGGCGGAATCCTGAATAAAGGCCCGGATATCCTCGAACATCTCCCGGCTGATGGCGAAGGACGCCCTGTCATACACCGCGAGCGTCACCTTCATCTCATGCTCTTCCAGGAAAGAGGT
>CADBNX010000259.1 GCA_902796115.1 uncultured Eubacteriales bacterium | reverse complement strand
GCGCCGATCATCCTGCTGGACGAGGCCAGCGCCAGTCTGGACGTGGAAAACGAAACGGTCATCCAGGAGGCGCTTTCCCGCCTGATCAGGAACAAAACCGTGATGGTCATCGCCCACAGGATGCGTACAGTCAGCGGAGCGGATAAAATCGTGGTGCTGTCAGGCGGGACGATTGCCGAGGAGGGCAGCCCCGGGGAGCTGCTGGCTCAAGAAGACAGCACTTTCCGCCGTATGGCGCAGCTGCAGACGGCCAGCGCAGAGTGGAGTATCTGACGGGCCCCCTTCCGGATGAAAGGACGCCATCCCGGAATCCTCCGTCTGCTTCCATGGAGCGATCTATTGGCGCCGCTTCCGGCCGGCATGCCGCGAAGGACAGCGGGATCACGGAATGAGAAAATGAACAGGCCCTCAACCCGGTTGGATGCCGGGCCGGGGGCCTGTTTGCATTTCTTTGTGCGTCATGCCACTTGCCATCTGCTCTCTATGCGTGCCTTCCGTCTGATGACGGCCTCATCATGCTGAATCATTGCCATGATTGACCACACCTCGCATCATTCGTGACGATGTCAGTATCATCCTGCCAGGGTGTGTTTCCCGTGTGCGGAATAAACCCCGCTTACGCCCGGCGGCCGACGCTGGCGGACCCCGTGACCGTGGCGGAGGAGCGTCCGGTGGTTCGGGGGCTGAGCTGTGAATACGGCCATGATTTGCCAATCTGGAAACCCCTCTTGATTTTTCTGTTGTAAATATTCAGAATCAATGATGCCCTGGATGTGCAATTATGTAAACATTAATAAACGCAGAAATGCCCATCAGTCCGGCCCGGGACTGCAAAAGGGTTCACCCTGCCGCGGGAATGGAAAACCGGCCGCAGGCCGGACGGAGGCGAAAGCATCGGATTTCCCTGCCTGTGACGAAGGAACCCGACGCCTTCTTCCGCTCACGGAAAAGGTCATGTAAAATGGCAATGCGACTCCTTTCCATCTGGTATTCTGCACGATCACCGGTTCCTCCCGGAACCCGACAAACTGAGATTTCAGGATCAACGACAATGGCATCAAACAATGTGAATAATGTGTTTGCGGAAACCCTTCGGAGACTGAGAACGGAAAGAGGGCTTTCGCAGAAGAAGCTCGGCGACCTGATGTTCATCGACCATTCCACGGTGGCGCGCTGGGAAAGCGGCAAACGCATGCCGGATGCGATGATGGTCACCCGGCTGGCCGGATGTCTCGGTGTTGACGCCAATACGCTGTTCGACCTTGCGGCGCAGAGCGATGACACACACAACATCATCATGGTGGACGACAACGAGGTTATCCTCTCTCACGGCGTGACTGTCCTGGGAAAGGTCATGTCGAATGCGACAATCACGGGCTTTATCTGGCCGCTGGAGGCGATTGAATACGCCAGGGTGAACCGGATCGATCTGGCCATACTGGACATCGCACTGGGACTCTCCAGCGGGCTTGATCTGTGCCGCACACTGCTGGAGATCAACCCCTGCACCAGCGTCGTGTTTCTGACCGCCTATCCCGACTACGCCCTTGACGCATGGAAAACCGAGGCCCGCGGCTTCCTTCTCAAGCCGCTGACCCCGGAGGGCGTGCGGGAGCAGCTCAAAAAGCTGCACATTCGATTTTTGTCGGAGGACACAAAAACGTGAGCGCGTGGATCGATTTTTTCTACTTTTTCATCCTCGGCGCGGCGCTGCTCCTGAGCATGATGGGACTGTGGTTCACCGGCGTCATGCCCGGCACCGACTGCTGGGGCAGGCGCTTCTTTCTGGGATTCTTTGCCGTTCTCATGCTGGGCAGCCTTATCTGCCTCGCAGGCGTGGTCATGGCTTATCTGCCCGTTTCGGGCGCTGTGCTGACCCCCGTGCTCGTTCTGGAATGTCTGTTCCTCACTCTGCCGGTGCCCATGCTGACGACGTATCTGCTGCACTGCTGCAAAGAGCGCATGCGCAAAAGCCGGCTCCTTCGCGTCATGCTGGGCCTGTATGCCGCCTATGCCGTCATGGCCCTGAGCAGCCTGTGCACCGGCGCTTTCGTATCTGT
>CADBNX010000258.1 GCA_902796115.1 uncultured Eubacteriales bacterium | reverse complement strand
GCCTGCTCAAACTGGCTGTTGTACAGTTCTGCGTAGAAGCCGCCTTTGGCCAGCAGTTCCTCATGACTGCCCTGCTCCACGATATCTCCTTCCCGCAGCACCAGGATGATGTCCGCGTTGCGGATGGTGGAAAGGCGATGGGCTATCACAAAGCTGGTTCGCTTCTCGGTAAGATGATCCATTGCCTGCTGGGTAATCAGTTCCGTGCGGGTATCCACGGAGGATGTGGCCTCATCAAGGATCAGCATCGGGCTGTTCTGGATCATCGCCCTCGCGATGGTCATCAGCTGCTTCTGGCCCGCGGATATGGCGGTGTTGTCCGAGAGCACCGTATCATACCCGTTCGGCAGTGCATTGATGAAGGAATGAATGCCGCAGGCTTTGCACGCGGCTTTCATACGCTCCTCCGGTACGTTTTGCGTATTGTAAAGCAGGTTTTCCCTGACGGTGCCCTCAAAAAGCCAGGTATCCTGCAGAACCATGCCGAACAGGCCGTGCACCTCGCTGCGTTTCATATCGCGGATGTTTACCCCGTCGATCAGAATATCTCCGCCGGTGGTTTCATAAAACCGCATCAGCAGATTGACCAGCGTGGTTTTGCCGGCACCTGTGGGCCCGACGATAGCCACCTTCTGCCCGGGCCGCACGTGAGCCGAGAAATCCCTGATGACGGTTTCTTCCGGCTTATCGGGATAAGCGAATTTCACATGACGGAATTCGACCTCGCCCCGCACACTGCCGATCTTTTCTTCTTTTTCCGTTTCGTCGTCCATTTCCGTCTCGCCCAGGAATTCAAATACCCTTTCGGCCGCCGCCGCCGCGGACTGCAGATTGGTCATTGCCTGGCCGATCTGCTGCACGGGGCTTTGAAACTGACGCACATAAATCATAAAAGCCGTGATCACCCCGAAGGTAATGGTACCGTTCATCGCCAGCGCGGCGCCAACGACGCATACCGCCACATAACCGAAATTACCGATGAACCCCATCAGCGGCTGCATGAGTCCGCCCAGAAACTGGCTTTTGAAATTCGCTTCCTTTACCGCGGCGTTGAGCCGGTCAAATTCCGCTTTCACGTGCCGGTCCGCGTTGGAAATACGGATGATGTCATGGCCGGTGTACATTTCCTCGATATAACCGTTCAGATTGCCCAGGTTTTTCTGCCTGGCCACAAAGTGCTTCTGGCTTTTTCCGACAATGATCGTCATCAGAATCATCGCCATGACGGTGGACAGCACCGAGGTGCCGGCCATGATCCAGTTGGTGATGACCATCATGATCAGGCAGCCCACAAACTGAGCCGAGGCGGACACGATGGCGGCCATCGAATTGGAAAGGGAAAAACCGATGGTATCCACGTCGTTCGTTACCCGGGACAGCACATCGCCGTGCTCATGAAAATTGAAATAGCTGAGCGGCAGCCTGTTGATTTTTTCCACAATATCCCCGCGCATCCGCCTGGACAGCCGCTGGTTGAAGCCTGCCATCAGGTAATGCTGCAAAAAGGTCAGCAAAGCGCTGACAGCGTAAATCGTCACCAGCAGAACGCCCACCCGGGCTATACCCGCCATGTCGATGCGCGTCATGAGTCCCTGTGTGATCAGGTCCGTGATCCTGCTGATCTGCCTCGGCCCGATAATGGTCAGCACCGCTCCTCCGGCGGCAAAAACCAGGGAAATCACGATCACCGCGATCTCCCGGCGGCTGTAATGGAGCAGATCACGCAGGGCCTTTTTCAGGTTGTGCGGTTTTTCGGGCAGTCTGCCCCGGCCATGTCTTCCCTGCATATCAGGACGCCTCCAATTCCGTCTGCGAAAGCTGAGACAGCGCGATCTCCCGATACACACCGCACTCCCGCATCAGTTCTTCATGGGTGCCGATCCCTGCCATCCTGCCTTCGTCCAGCACCACGATCCGATCGGCATGCTTGATGGTGCCGATGCGCTGCGCCACGATCAGGCAGGTCGTGCCTTCAAGGTCAGCCGAAAGCCGCCTGCGAAGCGCGGCGTCGGTGCGGTAATCCAGTGCGGAGAAGGAATCGTCGAATATCAGGATTTCCGGCTTCCTGGCAATCGCGCGCGCGATGGCCAGGCGCTGTTTCTGCCCGCCGGACAGATTTGTTCCGCCCTGAGCGACGGAAGCCCCGCTTTCTCCGGGCAGATTTCCGACAAAGTCTTCAGCCTGCGCGATATCCAGCGCCGCTTTCCAGTCTTCCGCCGTGATGGGATGTCCCGCGTCGCCGAATGTCAGGTTCTCCGCAACCGTTCCGGAAAACAGAACGGCTTTCTGCGGAATGTATCCGATCCTGGCGTAAAGCTGATCAAAAGTATATTCCCGGATATCCTTTCCGTCCAGCCGGATGCTGCCGCCCGTCGCGTCGTACAGGCGGGCGGCCAGGGAAACCAGGGTGGTCTTTCCGCTGCCGGTCGCGCCGATAAAGGCGATGGTTTCGCCGGGCTTCACATCAAAGGATATATCCTTCAGGCATTCCTCCGACGCGTCGGCGTAACGGAAGGATACGTTCCGGAAGGAAAGGCTTCCCTTTTCGGAGCTTTCCGTTCCTTTTCCTTCCGCCACCCGGGGCTTCGCGGCCAGAACTTCCTCGATGCGGGCGGCGGATACCTGTGCTCGGGGCAGCATCATGAAGATCATGACCATCATCATAAAGGACATGACCACGTAGATGGCGTAGGAGGAGAATACCACCACCTCGCTGAACATCTGCACTCTTTCGGCAACGGCACTGACGCCGGTAACGGGAATTCCGTTGACCAGCGATGCGCCCAGCCAGTAGATGGCCAGGGACAGCCCGCTCATGACCAGCGTGATCACGGGCATCAGCACTGCAAGATGTCTCGCGGTGTACAGCTGCGTTGACATCAGGTTCGAATTGGCGGTTTCGAATTTCGTTTCCTGGTATTCTTCCGCGTTGAAAGCGCGCACGATGCGCAGGCCCGTCAGGTTTTCACGGGTCACCCGGTTCACATCGTCAACCTGTTTCTGCACGATGCGGAATTTGGGCAAAACCAGTTTCATCAGGATCAGAATCACCGTCATGATCACCGCGACAGCTCCCGCCGTAACCAGGGAAAGCTGCCAGTTTTTTCCCACGATTTTCAGCACGGCCCATACTGCCATGATGGGGGCCCTGATCATTACCTGCAGTCCCATGGCCACCAGCATCTGGATCTGGGTGATATCGTTCGTGGTGCGTGTGATCAGGCTGGCGGTAGAGAAGCGCTTGATTTCCTCCGCTCCGAAATCCGTCACCTGATGAAACACTTTTTCCCGGATGGTGTAGCTGAAATCGGAAGCAAGCCTGGCTGCGAAGTACCCCACGATCACGGAAAGAGCCGCGCTGCCCAACGCGCAGGACAGCATTTTTGCGCCCGCGATCCAGATCTCGGACATGGCGCTGCCCGGGGTGACAATGAGCCTGGTAATATCACTCATATAATCCGGCATTGTCAGGTCCACCCAAACCTGCCCCGCGATCAGCAGCAGACACAGGAACGCGTAACCGCGGTCCCGCCTGCGCATGAAACGAAAAATTCTCCACATCTTTGTTTATTCTCCCTGCTGCGCACCGGAAGCGGATCCGGCGCGCATTCATCCTGTCCCGGTTATCCGGCGTGATAGTATCCGGCAATGATTTTCGAGAATACCCTGCCCGGAAGCACACGGTGCAGAAATACCGCCAGATGCTGACTGGGACTTGCGATGCATTTCCGCAGCGGCAGGCGCTTCCTGCGCATTATCCGGACGAGTTTATCACCGAGTCTGTCAGGATCGCTTCCGTTCGTTTCGTCATGCGCGATGGTCCGCGTGCTGTTTTCAAAAATGCGCCGGTAGTCTTCCTCCCGCTCCGCTCCCGTGCTGTGTGCCCGGTAACGCTCCGAACCGCTGCGGTGATCCCCCGGCTCTATCAGCATGATTTCCACGCCGAACGGACGCACTTCCTGGGCGAGGCTCTCGCAGAATCCTTCAACCGCATGCTTCGCCGCCGTATAAGCGCCCTGACAGGGAATGCCGAGCAGCCCGTTTATGGAGGAAAAACACAGGATTCTGCCTTTTCTCCTGCGGCGCATGAAAGGCAGCGCTGCCTGAATCATGCGGACCTGCCCGTAATAATCCGTATCGGTCACCCGGGAAATTTCCTGCATGGAATACGTTTCGCACGGTCCCAGCACCAGTACGCCCGCGCAGCAGATCAGGATATCCGGTTCTCCGAAGAGGGAAACGGCTTCTTCGGCAAAACCCTTCACCGATTCATCGCTTGACACATCAAGACATATCCGGAAGCCTTCCTCTCCCTCTCCCGTTCTTTCTCCCGTAAAGCTTCTCGCGCCGGAAACAACCGTATATCCGGCCCTGTGAAATGCCTTCGCGGCCGCAAGTCCCAGCCCGCTTGACGCGCCGGAAACCCATACGACCTGGCGATCTTTCCTGTTTTGCGTCATGACACGAAACGCCTCCTTCGGCTTTTGTCCGCCCCCCGTTCGCATTATACCCGATTTTATGCTATAATACAACGGAAGTGAAAAAACGGAGGATGAGAAAATGAGCGCAGCCATTCTGCAGAGCGGAAAAGAGAAAAGAGTTCACAGCGGACATCCCTGGATTTTCCGCAGCGATATCGCCCGCACCGAGGCTTCCCCCGCTCCCGGCGACGTGGTGGAAGTGCGCGCCTGCAACGGCGCTTTTCTCGGCATGGCGCTTTATAACCCGAACTCGCAGATCACCCTGCGGATGCTGACCTGGAAAAAGGAACCCGTCGATGAAGGGTTCATCCGGAACAGAGTGCGGAACGCCGTCGCTTATCGCCGCTCTTTCGCGGATCTGAAATCCTGCCGGCTCATTTTTGCGGAAAGCGACGGACTGCCCGCGTTCATTGCGGACGCATTCGGCGGTGTGATCGTGATCCAGTGCCTTTCCCTGGGTATGGAACGCTTCAAGAAAATCATCTGCGATGAACTGGTGCAGTTGCTGCACCCGGACGGCATCTGGGAGCGCGGGGACGTGCCGGTGCGCGAACTGGAAGGCATGAGTCTGGAATCCGGGCTGCTTTACGGAGACGTTCCGGATCGGGTAATCATGCGCGAAAACGGGATCCTGTTTTCCGTGGACGTGAAAAACGGACAGAAAACGGGGTATTTTCTGGATCAGAAGGAAAACCGCGCGGCAATCGCCCCGTTCGTCCGCGGTAAAAAAGTGCTTGACTGCTTCACACACACCGGAAGCTTCGCCCTGCACGCGGCGCACTGGGGCGCGGCGGAGGTGACCGGAGTGGATATATCGGAATACGCCTGCGAATGCGCGCGGGAGAACGCACGCCTGAACGGATTTGACAGCGTCAGTTTCACAGCCGCGAACGCGTTCGATTTCCTGCGGGAACACGCGGACTCCGGCGACAGCTATGACGTGGTCATCCTGGACCCTCCGGCATTCACCAAAAGCCGGCAGGCTACCGCCGCCGCGGAACGCGGATATAAAGAGATCAATCTGCGCGGGATCAAGCTTTTGCCGCCGGGCGGAATACTGGTTACCTGTTCCTGCTCACAGCATCTCTCGCCGGAAAGCTTCCGGGCCGTGATCGCCGCCGCGGCGCACGACGCACATGCGCGGCTGATGCAGATCGAATGGCGCACCCAGGGCCGCGATCATCCTATCCTGGTCGCTTCTCCGGAAACACAGTACCTGAAATGCGGTATCTTCCGCGTGGATAAATAACTACTCCGCTGTCCCGAGGGCATAGCGGCGCACCGCTTTGGCAAAGCCGCAGCGGTCATTGGTGTCCGTCATCACATCCGCAGCCCGCACGGTTTCCTCCGACGCGTTGCCCATCGCGACCCCCAGGCCGGCTGTGCGCAGCATCGGGATATCGTTTTCCTGATCGCCGCAGGTCATCACATCGCGCATACCGATCGAATAATGACCCGCGAGTTCGCGAACCCCCAGCGCTTTGTCGACTCCCGCAGGCATCAGTTCGATATTGTCAAACCAGGACTGCGTCACCTCAATCCCGGGCACGTTTCTGAGTTTCTCGCGCAGCGGCGGCAGCGGAACGCTGTTTCCCACAAAAAACTTGTAGACCGGACTGTCCGCGTCCCAGCTTTCGTCCGTACCGGAGGTATAGGTAAATCCGAGACTCCGGATTCTTTCGGTGTCGGAAAGCTCTCTGTGCTTCCCGGAAGCCCCTTCCGAAGCCCCGATCTTTTTTCGGGCAAATATATAATACTGCGCGTTCTCTTCTTCAAGGAGGCGTCTGACAGCGTCCACAGCCGCGGGATCCATGGTATGTTCAAAGAGCGGTTTCAGGTTTTCATCCGCCGTGCTGCCGCCGTTAACCCCGATGACCGGGCATCGAAGGCCGTATTTTTCAAGCAGAACATACACATTTTCCGCAAAACGCCCGGAGGCGATCGCCACAATGATGCCTTTTTCCTGCGCATCCCTGATCGCCTTTACGTTTTCCGCGGGGATTTCGCCCCGGCTGTTCAGCAGCGTTCCGTCCACATCGGTCGCGATCATCCGTATTGCCATGCATTCTCTCCTTCAATCGTTATCATTTGCTCCGGAGCAGACCGAGATGTCCCCAGACTGCCTTCAGGGTCAGAATCCGTCTGACGCTTTCGTCGATCCTTGCTTCCGGGATCCTTCCGCTCAGAACGGCCTTCTCCAGTCCTTCGAGAGACGCGGAAAAATCCTTCGGCAGAAGCAGCATGTCGCATCCGGCCTCAATGGCGAGGACCGCGGCTTTTCCGTCCTGCGCATAGGACGAGGCAAACGGCGCGCGCAGGGAGTCCGTGATGACGACACCGTCATAACCCATCTTTTCACGAAGCAGTCCCGTCACGGCCTGATAGGAAAAACAGCACGGCACATCCTTTTCCATCCGGTACGCGCTCACACCGGTCACCAGAATCATGCCCGTTCCGCTGTCCATTGCCGCTCTGAAGGGGATCAGCGCTTCCGAGGACATGGCTTCTTCGCTGTCATAGATTTTTCCGCGTGCCCGGAAGGTATTCAACCGGGATACATTCCCGATGCCCGGAAAATGTCCGCATACCGATATGATTCCGTATGCGCTCTGGGCACGGATGAAAGCGGACACGCACTGTGCCGCCGTCTGCGGATCATTTGAGAAAGCGCGCGAATCCACCTCTCCTTCCCCTTCTGATTTCAAATCTCCCAACGGCGCGAAATTCAGATTGAAGCCGTATTCCGACAGCCTTGCCGCCGCAAAGGCGCCTGTTTCTCCGGCACGCTTTGGATCATCCCCCGCAGCTGCGGTATCAAGCCCGTATTTCAGGGCGATCGCGGAAACGTTTCCCAATTCCTCCCCGCCGATCAGAAGTCCGATCCCGGTTTCTTCAAGGCTGTATTCTCTCAGATCTTCCGTAAAGCTTTTCAGTTGAGGCGGCGTGCGCATGTTCTGTCCGAAAAGCACAATCCCGCCCACGGGATAATCCGCAAGTGCCTCCCGCAGCCGATCGTCAAGCGCATCCGCCGCCGCATCGCCGGCGAGGGATTCCGGCGTTGTAAAGAACAGCTGACACAGCTTTTCGCGCAGGGTCATCGATCCGAGAATAAAACCGGTCGCGGCCTCGATCCGGTCGAACTCCGTTTCCTCCTCCACGACGCTGAATTCTTCCGCCCGGCAGACGGAATGCAGGAAGATCAGCGCAAGAAGAACAGTCAGTGCTTTTTTCATGAAACCTCCGGGCGGCATGCAGCCGCCCGAAAATTATACACCTTCCGCACGCGATAGACAAATCCCACAAAAAATGGTATATTATTCGAGCAATCCTTGCTTGTACGGAGGGATGTTTCATTGGAAGCCGCATGGAACCGGAAACTTGAAAAACTGCTCGACGAAGTGGAAAAACCCGCCCGCTACACAGGTGGGGAAATCAATACGGATCTGAAGCCTTTTTCCGAAGCGGAAATCACTTTCGCATTCTGTTTCCCGGATACGTATGAGATCGCCATGTCCCATCTGGGTATGAAAATCCTGTATCATATCCTCAATCAGCTCCCCTGGGCGCTGTGCGAAAGAGTATGCACCCCGTGGCCGGACATGGCGGACGGCATGCGCAGGGAAGGCGTGCCGCTCTTTTCCCTGGAAAGCCGCACGCCCGTAAAGGAATTTGACATCGTCGGCTTTACGCTCATGTATGAAATGAGCTATACGAATATTCTGGAAACCCTGGATCTCGCGGGTATTCCCCTGTGCGGAAAAGACCGCGCCGATTCCGACCCCATCGTCGTTGCCGGTGGTCCCTGCGCCTATAATCCGGAACCTCTGGCGGACTTCATCGACGCTTACATGATCGGCGACGGTGAAGAGGTCATCGCGGAACTGTGCGATACCGTCCGCGCCTGCAAAAAAAACGGCATGAAAAGGTCGGATATCCTTTCCGCGCTTTCCCGCATCCCCGGAGTATATGTCCCCTCCCTGTATGATGTGACGTATCATGATGACGGCACCGTAAGCGCCATCACGCCCTGCGGCGGCGCTCCCTTCCCGGTCCGGCGCCGCATCGTTCCGGATCTGAACAGTCAGGAGTATCCCACGCGCTTCCCCGTTCCCTATACCGAAGCCGTGTTTGACCGCATCACGCTGGAAATCATGCGCGGATGCACCCGGGGATGCCGCTTCTGCCAGGCCGGCATGATCTACCGCCCGGTCCGGGAGCGCAGTCTTGAAAAACTGCTTTCCATTGCCGAAGAAAGCGAAAAGAACACGGGATACGAAGAGATCTCCCTTTCTTCCCTCTCCAGCGGGGATTATACCTGCCTGGCGCAGCTAGTCACCGCGCTGATGGAGCGTTTCCGGGAAAAGCGCGTTTCGATTTCCCTGCCTTCCATGCGCATTGATAATATCGTCAAGCAATCCATGGAGGAGATCCAGAAAGTAAAAAAGAGCGGTCTGACCCTGGCTCCGGAAGCCGGCACCCAACGGCTGCGCGACGTCATCAACAAAGGCGTCACCGAGGAGGATCTGACCCGCTCGGTCACGGACGCATTCTCCTGCGGCTGGAGCAGCGTGAAGCTGTATTTCATGACGGGTCTTCCCACCGAAACCGACGAGGATCTGGAAGGAATCGGCAAACTGGCGCAGAATGTGATCGGCGCGTATTTCGGCGTGCCGAAGGAAAAACGCGGCAAGGGACTGCGCATCACCTGTTCGGCCTCCGTATTTGTGCCCAAGCCCTTTACGCCTTTTCAGTGGGCCGCGCAGGACACCCTGGAGGTGATCCGCGAAAAACAGGAAAAGCTGCGGCACATTCTCGGAATGAAGTTTGTGCATTTCAACTGGCACGAAGGCGAACTCTCCCTGCTGGAAGCCTGCATTTCCCGCGGGGACAGGCGCATAGGGGCCGTCATCCGCACCGCCTGGGAAAACGGGTGCCGTTTTGATTCCTGGAACGAGCATTTCCGCTTTGACGTATGGATGAACGCATTCTCCGCCTGCGGTCTTTCCCCCGCATTTTACGCAAACCGAGAAAGAAGCTATGAGGAACTGAATCCCTGGGAAGTGATCGACGCGGGCGTGACAAAGGACTACCTGATCCGCGAAAACGAAAAAGCAAAGGCAGCGAATACCACAAAGGACTGCCGGAAGGGCTGCAACGGCTGCGGCCTGCAGCGCTGGAAAGGAGCGTGCCCGCAATATGAAAATGCTCGCGGTGTTTGAAAAAGGCGCGCGCCTGCGTCACATCGGCCATCTGGATCTGATGCGCGCCATGCAGCGCGCGCTGCGCAGGTCCGATCTGCCCATCCGGTATTCGCAGGGGTTCAGTCCGCATATCCTGCTGACCTTCGCCGCCCCGCTTTCTCTCGGAAACATCGGAAAAAGGGAAATCATGGAAATCCCCCTGGAAAAGCCGCTTCAGGAAGCATACTTCAGCCGGGTCCTTTCCGGTGTACTTCCGCAGGACATCCGTATCGTACAGGTTCGGGCGACAGACGACCAGCACAAATCCCCCATGGCGCTGCTGCGCGCCGCAAGATACCAGATCGATTTTTCCTCAGCCTCCTTTACGCAGGAGGAATTGAGCGCGTTTCTGAATCAGGAGGATATCACGGTACAGAAGAAGACCAAATCCGGCGTCCGTCCTACCGATATCAAGCCCATGATTTACGAGCTCACATCGCAGGAATCCTCCATATGGACTACGCTGTCCCTTTGTGAGGAACGCTCCTGCAAGCCGGAGCTGCTCCTTCATGCGCTCGCCGAATTCTGCGGAAAGCCCCTTCCGCAGGTTCTGATCACGCGGCTTGCCCTTTTCGCGGAAAAGGACGGCTGCTTCATTCCCCTGGAGGATGCATGACCATTGTGCTGTCCAACCGCGGCGGATCGCTCCGGGCGGCCGTGATGAAAGACGGCCGTCTGTGGTCGTATGCCGAAGAAACCCTAACACATCCCGCGGCAGAGGATATCTATCTCGGCAGGGTCGACCGCTGTATGCCCGGACTTGCCGCCTGCTTTGTCCGGATCGGTGAAACGCAGGTTTTTCTCCCGTACGCCGAAATGCGTATTCCCACTCCGCCCCGTTCCGGGGAAAGAGTGGCCGTGCAGATCAAAAGACCGCCAAACGGACAGAAGCTTGCCTACGCCACCATGGATCTTTGTTTTGCGGGAAAACATTCCCTGCTTCTCCCGATGAGCGATACATGCGCCGTTTCTTCCCGCATTGAAAACGAGTCGGAGCGCGGCAGGCTCTATACGCGCTGTTTATCCCTCCGTCCGGCCGGAATGGGACTGATTCTTCGCAGCGAGGCACTGAACGCCTCGGATTCCGAAATCCTGGAAGAGGTCCGCACGCTTACGGAACAGTGGGAAACCCTGCGGAACACCGCCCAAACCGCGCCTGTCGGGCTTCTCCGTGCGGCAGACGGCATCACGGAACGCCTGCTGCGCGATGCAAAATCATCGGTCGACGAAATCGTGACCGACGAAGCGCCCAAAGCTCCGTGGCCCGTTCCCTTCCGTGTCGAAGCCGATCCTTTTGCGCTGTTCGGTGTGGAGGCAAAGCTTGCCGCCGCATTGAAGCGCCGGGTCTGGCTGCCGTCCGGAGGCAACATCGTGATCGATCCCTGCGAAGCGATGACGGTCATAGACGTCAATACCGCCTGCTCCTCCGGCAGCCGCCGGGATCCCTGTCTCAATGCCGTTTCCGTCAATCGGGAAGCCGCGGGAGAAATCGCCCGCGTGCTCAGGGTGCGCGGAATCGGCGGCATCGTTCTGATCGATTTTATCGATATGGAACGGGAGGAGGACCGCACGTCCGTGACCGACGCCCTCCGGGAAGCGTTCAGGGGCGACCCGGTCAAAACCGTCCTTCACGGTTTTACCCGCCTGGGGCTGTTTGAAATGACACGCAAGCGCGAGGAAAAACCGCTTTCCCCCCGCGATACGCGGGAAGCGCAGAAAATGCAGTAAAAGGAGTTCCTGGTGCCCATGAGTGAAATCATCCGAATTTCCGAAGAAGAACTGGACAGGCAGCGTGCCTGGTCAGACGCTTTCGCCGCGCTGCCTCATCGGCCCGAAACCTATTACATCGTCACCTACGGATGCCAGATGAACGCGCACGACAGCGAAAAGATCGCCGGCATCCTGGAAAGCATGGGCATGCGGCCCGCTTCGGAACGTACGCAGGCTGATTTTGTGCTTCACAACACCTGCTGTATCCGGGACAACGCGGAACGAAAAGCACTCGGCAACGTGACCTGGCTGAAGGAGGTCCGCAGGGACAGGCCCGGCATGCTGATCGGGGTATGCGGCTGCATGGTCCAGCAGCCCGGTATGGCGGCAAAGCTGCTCAGGCAGTATCCGTTCATCGATCTTGCCTTCGGCACCGGCAATCTGTACCGGCTTCCCGAACTGCTCTTCCGGGCGGCAGAAAGCGGAAAGAGGGTCATTGACATCCCCGCGGAAGAGAGCACGCTTGCGGAATCCCTGCCCATTCGCCGCTCCTCCCCCTTCCAGGCCTATGTCACCATCATGTACGGCTGCAACAATTACTGCTCTTACTGCATCGTCCCCTATGTGCGCGGACGCGAGCGTTCCCGCAGAAGCAACGATATCCTGCGGGAAATCGAAGAACTGCAGCGCGGCGGAGTCAGGGAGATCATGCTGCTCGGACAGAACGTCAATTCCTACGGTTCCGGATCGGAAGAAGATATTTCCTTCGCGTCGCTCCTGAGAATGATTGGAAGGACCGGCATTGAACGCATCCGCTTCATGACTTCCCACCCCAAGGATCTTTCGGACGAACTGATCGATGAAATGGCTCACAATCCGCATATCCTCCGTCATTTCCATCTCCCGGTCCAGTCCGGCAGCAACCGCGTGCTTCAGGCCATGAACCGCCGGTATACACGCGAAAAATACCTGGAGCGTCTCTCCGCGCTCCGTGCCGCCATGCCCGATATCGGGGTTACGACGGATCTGATCGTCGCGTTTCCCGGGGAAACGGAAGCGGAGTTCGAGGACACGCTGTCTCTGACGGAGGAAGCGCAGTTTGACAGTGCCTTTACCTTCATTTATTCGCCGCGTGCCGGCACAAAGGCGGCTCAATTGCCGGGAGCGATCATGCCTGAAGTCGCGACGGAGCGGATCGAACGCCTGATCGCGCTGCAGGAGGGCATCACGGACCGGATCCTCGCCGAACAGACGGGAAAACGGGTCAACGTGCTTGTTACCGGGCACGCAAGGCGGGAAGACGATCTCCTTACCGGGAAATGCGAACGCAATATCAGCGTCAATTTTCCGGGACCTGACGAATGCATCGGCAGTATTGTCCCGGTTGAAATCACTTCCGCGAAAAAAACGACTCTGCGCGGAAAGATCATAAAGGAGCAGACAGCATGAACACACAGGTACAGGCAAAGGCAAAGGAACTGGCGCAGGCCATCGCCTCCAGTCCCGAATACATCGCCATGCGGCTGGCGGAGGAAGATATGGAAGAGGACGCGCAGCTGCAGGAGCGCTTTATTGATTACAATGAAAAGAAACAGGCACTTGAGGATCTCATGACGCAGGATTCTCCGGATCAGGAGGCTGTGCGCCGGGCTTCGGAAGCTTTTGAGGAAGCGCAGAAAACCATCCGCGCCACTCCCGCTTCGAAACGCTATCGCTATGCTGCGCAGGTATTCAAAGACATGATGAAGGAAGTCAATCAGGAACTGCAGCAATTGCTTGACCCTTCATCCGGAACCGACCGGCCTTGTTCCGGAAACTGCTCTTCATGCGGTTCGGACTGCCCGCTCGCCTGATCGATCGTCCGCGCAGACGCGCAGAAATGAGGAAATATGGCCCTTTCGCCCATGATGCAGCAGTATTTTGCTGTCAAAGAAAAAAACCCGGATACCCTGCTGTTCTTCCGGGTCGGTGATTTTTATGAAATGTTTTTCGATGACGCGCTCTGCGCAAGTCAGCTGCTCGAACTGACCCTGACCGGCAAAGACTGCGGCCTGGAGGAGCGCGCGCCGATGTGCGGGGTTCCGTTTCATGCGGTGGACAGCTATGTATCCCGGCTGGTCGAAAAAGGTTATAAAGTAGCCATCTGCGAACAGCTGGAAGATCCCGCGCTTGCCAAGGGGCTGGTAGACAGGGATGTGATCCGTATCATCACGCCGGGCACGATCACGGACGCGGGCGCGACGGGCGAAAAAAAGAACAATTTCCTCTGCGCGGTGTATCTGAGCGGCAAAAAATGCGGTGCAGCCTGGTGCGACGTCTCCACCGGCGAATTCTACTGCGAACAGCTTTCGTCGCAGCCACAGGCGGTCAGTGCCTTCCTTCATTCCGTCAATCCTGCGGAATTGCTTGTCAACGATTCGGCCGCGCTTTCCGCTTTAAGCCCGGTCGCATGCCAGGATTATCCGGAAACCGCGTTCCGCCCCGCCGCCGCGAAGGACGTACTGATGCGGCATTTCAGGGTCTCTTCCCTGCTGCCGCTCGGACTGGATCAGTCGATGAGCGCGGCTGTCAGCGCAGCGGGCGCTGTCATGAAATACCTGGAAGACACCCAGAAAAACGCGCTCTCCCACATCGCAGCCATTCGCATCGTATCTCCCGGGGATACCATGCCGCTGGATCAGGCCACCCGGCGGAATCTGGAGCTGACGGAGTCCTTACGGGAGCGCACGGTACGCGGAAGTCTGCTTTCCGTGCTTGATTTCACCGTTACGGCGATGGGCGCGCGTCTGCTCCGTTCCTGGATCGAGCATCCGCTCACCGACCGCGGCAGGATCATCGCCAGGCTCGACGCGGTGGAAGCGCTGCTCAGAGCGCCGGTGCCGTCGGAAGGCATCCGGCAGGCGCTGACGGAAGTCTATGATATGGAGCGGCTGGTCGGAAAGCTTTCCTACCACAGTCTGAACGCAAGAGACTGCCTTGCCCTGGCCCGTTCTCTGAACAAAGCGCCTGAAATCCTGCAGCTGCTGAGCGAAACGAACCCGGAAGCGCTGCGGTTCATCACGGAAAACATCGATCCCTGCGCGGAACTGGCATCGCTCCTGACGCGCGCCATCTCCCCGGACGCGCCTTTGGTGATCACGGAAGGAAACATCATCCGCAGCGGTTACAGCCCGGAGCTTGATGAACTGAGAGAAGCTTCCGTGCACGGCAGGGAATGGCTCAG
>CADBNX010000257.1 GCA_902796115.1 uncultured Eubacteriales bacterium | reverse complement strand
TCGTGCGAATCGGAATCGCGCTTACTCCTGGCCCGCGCCGAGCAGAGCGCCGATGGCGGGGATGGCAGCCAGCTTCTGCATGGCAGTGCCGACGACCGTCATCAGGTCCTGATAAGCGGCGGATTCGGAATCCTGGATATCCTCGACAGTCACGACATCCTTGCCTTCGAATACGGCGGGAATGCCCTCGACGTTGATCTCGGACAGCGCAACATCCACGTCCACGCTGAATACGCAGTTCATGTCTTCGCTCTCAGCGACGGCGGTATAGTAACCGACACCGAGATGGCCGGCCATTTCGGCGGGATTTACGACGGCGGCAAGCGAGAATACATTGCCCTGCGCGCTGATATCGGCAGCGACGGTGTATCCGTCTTCATCGGAAGCGACCATGGCGGTGATTTCGGCAACCTGGTTGTCACCGGCGTCAAACGCCTGAATGTGAAGCGCGGTCCCTTCCGACATGTCGAGGGCGCCGAGGCAATAACCCAGGGCGTTTTCGTCTTCCACGGCTTCTCCGTAGAAGGTGTAGCCGGTTTCGCCCAGGATCATTTCCAGGGTGATGGAGGCACTGTGCTCAGCGCTTGCAAATTCGATGACGGTCGCGGTCGCATCACCGGTTTCCGCGGTGAACCGGGATACTTTCACGGAAACAGCCTGAGTGTCCTCCGCGTTGATGTTGGGGATCACTTCCGCGAGGGCGGAAACGATGCCGCCGACCTGCTCTTCACTGAGCGCAGTGACGGTAACGGTGCCCGCGACCGCTTCTTCGGCTCCGTGGAAGGTGTAGGAAGCATTTTCCGGCTCGGAGGATTCCGCACCCGCGAGAATGCCGCCGATCTGCTGAGCCAGTGCCGTGATCTTTTCGACCAGTGCGTTGACGTCAACATCGGAGGCGGAACTCAGCGAGCTCATATCGATGCTGACGGCGTTCTGCATGGCATTTTCACCGGAAGCTGCCGTGGCAACAAGCACTCCGTCCGCGATGGAAGCGAGGAGGTACAGCGTGAGGGCACTCTCGTCATTGGCCGCCACATCGATGAGGGAAGCGATGGTGCCTTCGTCCAGCTGGCCGCCGCCGATGGTAAGGTTGAGCGCGCTCAGATCGAGAACGGTTTCTCCTGAGGTCACTACCAGGTTAGACAGAGAAATTGCGCGATCGGGCTCTTCGGTGACTTCCGCGAAGCAGGGAAGCGCCGCAAGCATGAAGATCGCGGTGAGAATGGCAAGGATCCTTTTCATAAACAGACTCTCCTTCTGAAATGTCAGCGGAAATGCCGCTGCTGACGCATAGTATATAACATTCGGGCCTGTTTTGCAAGAACGTGTACGGGCAGGAACGGCAATTCACTGCCAGTTTTCAGATTCTTTACAATTGTTGCCGTATTTGGGGACCTGCAGGAAAAACGGAACGGACGGCGAAATAAAAAACGATATAACTGTGAAAGGAAGTGTACGATTTGGAAAGAATGAAACTTGTGGGAAAACTGGTGTGCCCCGGCTCAAAAGGAATCGGCAAAAGCCGGATCGGCATCGGCTTTGAAAAACTGGACCGGAAGGCGTTTGAACCGGAAAAGGCATATGATCTTGTGGCACAGTGCGGCGCGCACTATATCCGCCTGCAGTCCGGATGGCAAAGAACGGAGACGGAAAAAGGCAAATATGATTTTTCCTGGCTGGACGATATCGTGGAGAATCTCTGCCGGCGCGGGATGGAACCGTGGATCGACCTGGTGTACGGAAACCGGCTTTATACGCCGCTGGCGCGCGAGGTGTACGGAGCGGTCGGCTGCAAACCGATCGACACGGAGGAAGAGCGAAGCGCATGGGCAGCTTATGTCAAAGCCCTGGTCAGCCGCTACAGCGGAAAGGTGACCTATTTTGAAATCTGGAACGAACCGGACGGAAGGCACTGCTGGCGGCCTGAAGTGAGCGCGAAGGAATACGCGCATTTCGCGATCGATACCTGCCGGGCCATTCATGAGGCAGCGCCGGGGGCAAAGGCGATTTCGGGCGTGATGTGCAGCGTGAACCTGCCGTACTGCAAAACCATGTTTGAGGAAGGCCTCGGCGAGTATACCGACGCCATCAGCTTCCACCGCTACAACGCGAACGAACTGGAAGCGGTGAATGAGTACAACGAACTGCGCGCCCTGATCGACCGCTACAACCCGAAGGTGGAAATCATTCAGGGAGAAAGCGGCTGTCCGTCTTCCTCCACCGGAGCGGGAGCGCTCTGCAGAGGCGCGTGGACGCAGCTGCGGCAGGCCAAATACCTGCTGCGCCACCGCATCCTGGATCTCTCCACCGCGATGACTTTTACCAACCATTTTACGGCGCTGGACATGGTGGAAGCCCTGGGCGGCGTTGTGGGCGACAAAAAAAGCTATATGGATTTCGGATACTTCGGCATCATCAGCGCCGACTTTGATGAGGACGGACTGGCGACCGGCGAATACAAGCCGAAGCTTTCCTATCAGGCCATGCAGAATCTGACTACCGTATTCCGCGGGGAAACGGAGCCGGCTTTCCTGCCCGTCAAACGGCTGGTGGAGCCGTCAAAACGCCTGTTCGACACGGACGACAACAGCCCGCGCATCCTGATGAAAGGCTTTAAAAACGGCAGGGGCGAAGCGCTCGCGTACTGGCACGCCGCGCCGCTGCTGACGGAAACCTATGACGGAACCATCTCCTTCCAGCTGGCGGGGGAGGAGCGGAAAATCACCCTGGTGAACATGCTTACGGGCGACATATGCGAGGTACCGGAGGAAATGACGGAGCGGAAGGACGGCCAGGCGGTGAAGCTTGTCAATCTGCCGATCACGGATGTGCCCTACCTTCTGTGCTTCGGCGATTTCCTGCCGCCGGAAGCGATCGCGAAACAATAACGGATAAGGGGTGTTACCATGTTCGGATTTCGGCCGGATGGCAGAAGATGTGCCAGTATCGAACCGATCGTCAAGATCACGCCGTATCTGATGCCGATGCGGTGCGATTCGATGGTGTTTCTGCAGCACCGGGTGGATTTTGAAAAGCTGACGCGCTTTATCGCCGCGCAGACGGAAAAGGGCGAAAAAATCACCTTCATGCAGATCATCATCGCGTCTTTCGTGCGCGCCGTGAGCCAGCACCCGGAAATCAACCGGTTCATTATGAACAAGCAGTACTACAGCCGCACCAACTGCACGGTATCCTTCAACGTGCTCAAGGATCCGCGGGACGCGGACAAGGGAGAGACGTCCGTCAAAATCAAGTTTGACCCGACCGATACCATCTATGACGTGCGTGACAGAATGAACCTGGTCATTGAGAACAACCGCGGGGAAGAAAACAAGAATTTTGCGGATAAGATCGCGGCATTCGTGCTCGGCGTTCCCATGCTGCCCACCGTGGTGGTGGCGCTGGTACGCCTGCTGGACCGCTACGGGCTCTGTCCCGGCGCGTTTCTGGATTCTCTGCCGTTCCACACCAGCATGTTCATTACCAACAATGCGTCCATCGGACTGCACCAGGTGAATCACCACATCTACAATTTCGGTTCCACCAGCATGTTTTTCGGCATGGGAACGGTGGAAAAGGTCGCGGTGGTGGAGAAAGGCCAGACCCGGATGAAGCGCTATCTGCCCATCGGCATCACGGTGGACGAGCGGGTCACCTCCGGCGCACATTTCGCGAGGTTCTTTACCACCATGAACCGCTGCCTGGAGAACCCGGAATGCCTGGAAACGCCGCCGGAGAAGGTTTTCTATGATCCCAAAGCGGAGTATCACGTTCCCAAAGCGACGGACGCGCGCAGCGCGAAGGAATAAGAAGGGTCCATACGAAAACACAATGCGCACCGGGGCTGTTGCACAGCCCTTCGAGCGATACGCTGAACGCGTATCGCTCGATTTTTCGGATTTTGCTGAAAATCAAAGATTTTCCGGGCGCAAAATCCGCAGGGAATGAAT
>CADBNX010000256.1 GCA_902796115.1 uncultured Eubacteriales bacterium | reverse complement strand
GACGGGAGAGAATCCCGCCCTTAATGCAGCCGCAGCCGGTGACAAGCCCGGACAGATGCAGAGTCAAGGGAACGCACCACACCAAACAAAACGGATGCTGGAAGCACGGCAGAGAGGAAGGAAAGCCATGAAGCGCAACGAACGGAGCATCTACACCCGCATGAAAAAGACCGTCACCAAGGACACGATTTATTGCGAGATTCCTACGGCATGGACGCATGAAGCCCGGCAGGCCATTCACGAACTGTTGACGATCACAAAGCACATGCACGCAGAACGGATCTGTCCCAACCTGTTGACGTATGAGCCCGTTATCCTGTACGCCCGCGGGCAGAGCCAAGAGCAAGAGGCCATGGACATTGACGCGGTCATGGACACCTTGCACATCTCGGAAACCTGTTGGAACGGATATAAGCCCGCGTAAAGCGGGACCCCGTAACGCACCAGGCAGCAGCCTGCACCGTCTCAAGCGGGAACCACATGAAAGGAGATTGCCAGTGAAACAATATCTCACACCGTCAGGATCCAGGTATCGGTTATTCTCGGACATGGCAGCACAGCCCCACTTGCTGATTGGAGGTGCTACCGGATCAGGAAAATCCGTGGTCGTTAACGGCATCATTACCAATCTGCTGTACAATGCACCGTCAGAAACGGGGTTCATTCTCAGCGATCCCAAGCGAACGGAACTAATCGACTACAAGAGGCTTCCGCATGTTCTGCGCTATGCGACCGAGTTTTCCGAAACTGTTGCCGCCCTGCGTTACGCACTGGAAGTAACAGAGGCGCGTTTCTCTTCGATGGCAAAGCGGCATGAGCATATTTACACCGGAGGAGATATCTACATCATTATCGATGAACTTGCGTTCCTCATGGCAGACCACGACAAGCGCAAAGCCGTTCTGCCTCTCCTGCAGCGTCTGGGCATCATTGCCCGCGCCGCCCGTGTCCATCTGGTCGCATGTACGCAGACCGTCAAGGCCGACATTCTGCCCACTACTTTGACATGCAACTTTGATTCCAGGGTAGCTCTGCGCACGTCCACCGCACAGCAGTCACGTATGCTGATCGACAAAGCCGGATGCGAGACTTTTCCGTCCCCGACAATGGAGCATCGCGCACTCTGCTATTTCAGAGTCGGTGCGGACCTGTCGTTGTTCAATGTGCCGATGTACTCCGAAATCGAAACCACCCGCCTGATTGACTGGTGGACATCCCGAAAGTGCATCGCCTGAAATCTTCTGATTTCTGCGGGTTCGCCCGTTGAAATAAAAATCTCTAAGGAGGAGTATATCATGTCAAAAGCAATCGAAGCGAAAAACTCAAGACAGGAACTCATCAAAACAGTCGAAATGGTAAGCAACAGCCTGCTCGACCACCCTGAACTGTACTGGTTAGCTGTTGCAGTCTTCAAAGTCTTCTCAGACCCGGATGCCGAAGCGGACAGACGAGTTCTGGAGGAAGAATACAACAGAACGCGCACCACTCCGGGATATTCGTTGTATAACGAAAGAGTCATGGGACTGCTCAGACGATACGCCCAGATTTACAAACAGAAATACGAAAACGATCAGTAGAAATCCTTCTGATTCGGACGGCGGGAAACCGCCGTTTTTTGATGAAAAGCGTCCATGCTCATACTTTCGCTCAAACCTTTTGCGGGAAATGCCTTTTGCCAGATGAATCAATCTCAAGAACAAAAAGAGCCCGGAGGCCTTTATTTTCAAGGCTTCCGGGCTTTGGAGCTGATGGCCGGAGTCGAACCGGCGACCTCATCCTTACCAAGGATGCGCTCTACCTACTGAGCTACATCAGCAACGAAAAGGATTTTACCACTAATCGACGGTTTTGTCAACGAAAATTTTACTTTTTTTCAGGAATTTCCCGCGGCCCTGATTTCTGTTCGCACAACGCAGGTACGGACTTGATGTTTCACTTTGGAAAGGGCTTTGAATTTTTCACGTTATTGATGGTATAATGAGCCATCAACACGGACGGCAGGGAGGAAAAACATGGATTTCGGAAAACGGATCATGACGGTGCCGCGGGCGAACCTGTTTGCGGAAGAAGGATACTATGTCTGGTGCGGCACGATGTTTCGCTTTAACGGGACGTACTACCTGATTTATTCCCGCTGGGAGAAAGAAAAGGGATTTGACGCCTGGGTTTCCGATTCGAAAGTCTGCCTCGCCAGGACGGACGGGGCAGAAGGGGCGTTCAGGCACGTGAAAGTGCTGTTTGACTACGAGGGCAATACGCCCGGAGAAAGACGTGTCATCCATAATCCGACGGCCATTGTGTCCGGAGGCCGGGTATATCTGTACTTCATGATGAACTACGGCCGCGGCGACTACTGGGAGCACCGGAACAGACAAAGGATCGGAGCGGCGTACACCGACAATCCGGAAGGAGAGTGGACGCGGCTTCCCGATCCCGTGATCGACATTACGCCGGGCGGCATCGATTCGCTGATGACCAGCAATCCGACAGTTGCCGAAATGCCGGACGGACGCTTCCTGATGCTGTATAAGGCAGTATCGGCGGAAGGAACGCTTCCCCGCGGGGGGGCTGTGATCATCGGCGCCGCGACGGCGGATTCTCCGCTCGGTCCCTTCCGGAAGGACGGCCGACCGCAGTTTGTGAATCCCGGGGACCCGTGGTCCGTGGAGGACCCCTTCGTATGGTCGGAAGAGGGCAGGTTTTACGCGCTTGTCAAGGATTATCACGGGTATTTTACCGGTGTGAAGACAGCCTGGTCGGGATCCACCGCATTGTTCGTATCGGACGACGGACTGGACTGGAGTCCGGATCCGGAGCATCCTCTGGCGTATATGAACGAACTGGAGTTTGATGACGGGCCCGCGTCGCTTGCCAACCTCGAAAGACCGCAGATCTATCAGGAAGACGGAAAACCGCGATTCCTGCTCTGTGCGTGCAGGTTCGGCAGGAATGACGATACGACGTACAACGTAAGAATACCGTTGAGGTGCTGACGGAAAAACGATGGTACGGCTTGCCAAATCATTCATTCCATGCTATGATTTTTCAGGATTGCTGAAAGCGTTTACCGAACCGCTCCGGAGAAACCGGAAAACCGTACAGATCGATGAGGTGACAAAAATGAAAAAGACCCTGTGGCTCTGCAGTGTCCTGATTCTCTCCGCGCTGATCGCAGCGGCGGCCTGCGCCGACGAAACGCACGATCTGCCGTCCGTCGACCGTCTGCTGCGCTACGGCGATGCGGATGCGCGGATCGAAGTAAACGATGATCTTGACGCGTATTCGATTTATAACGGACAATGGAGCGAACTGTCGGACGGAGAACTGAAAATGATCATTCTGGAGCGCCGTTCCGCGGAAAAAGAATTCACTGAACTGAAGGTATATCCGCCGTTCGGGGACGACGAGGGGTTTTCGGACGATTTTGAAGGGGTGGATATCGGAAGGAGCAGATTGTGGCTCAGAGGGGATCTGATGCAAAAACTTCCCTCCTATCTGAGGGCCGGCTCGCTGTCGGAAGCGACGCATCTGATCATTGCGGAAGACATTTATTTTCCTTCCAGTACGCTGATCCTGACAGATTATAAAAAGAAGGATAACGAGGATATTCCGGAGTTTGAGACGGCGGAGGAAATGGTCAGTTATTTTCTCGCGCACCAGCCGGAAGTCGAATCCAAAACCTATTACCCCGTATTCGGCTCCTACGCGTTTCTCAGCATTTATGAAACGAGCACAAAACGCGGAGCGATCTATGACGCACAGATGACACCGGGCAGGATGTTCGCCAGGAATCCCGAAGCCAGTCTGCAGTGGAATCACATGTCGGAAGTGCTGGGACTGATGAATGCGCTGACCGATGAAAACGACACGGATCGGGAGAATGCGAAGACCCTGATCGGAACCTTTGATTTTATTCCGCAGGCAGAAACGGACTTGTGGAACGCATGCCTCAACGCGCGAAAATACGACGTAGCGTATCAGCTGGCCGGTGATGCCCTTTGGGAGATGGCGGAGGAT
>CADBNX010000255.1 GCA_902796115.1 uncultured Eubacteriales bacterium | reverse complement strand
CAGCGGCGCGGCGGATACCGCGTCCCTGCTCGCGGCGGATCCGGAAATGTATTCCTATCTCTCCCGCAGGCAGCCGGATGCGCGCACTGTGCAGATCGTGCTGAACAAGCTGCGTCCCTTCCGGCAGCAGGCCATGCTGCAGCAGCGCGCGCTGCGTGCCATGCGCATTTTTCACAGCAACGCCTCCCTGTTCGACGTCCGGAACGAACTCCTGTGTCTTCCGGACAGGGAGGATCTGCTTTCACTCCTGCGCGGCGAAGAGGGAAACACCCAGATCTACCGTGTTTCCTTTACCGGGCTGCGCGATGCGGCGGACGATCCCGATCGCGACGTCTGGCACATCGACTACGCGCTCCCGCCGACCTGGATCAACGCGCCGCAGGGCATTGTGGAAATGGTGCTGGACAATCAGCTTCTGTGGGATTCCGTCACCGGCGCCTTCCGGGAAAGCGGCGTGCAGCTGATGCTGTGCGAAGGGCAGCGCATCATCTGCTGCACCACGGGCAGCGACTATTTCACGGAGGCCGCATCCGCCCCGGACAGGAGCGTCGTGCGCTTCCCCGCGTGCACGCTGGTATTCCGTCCGCTGGGATACTCGCTCCGGCTCTGCTACCCCATTCCCGCCTCACGCATCTCGCTTTCCTTCGCACAGCTGGCTGCGGTCCTGCTGGTCTTCCTTGCCGTGCTGATCCTGACGCTTCTGATGATCCGCACCGTCTGCGCAAAGCTGCTCAAAGGGCTGCGCGATCTGACCGTACGCATCGACGATATCGCCGGACGCTATGAAGATGAAGACGGCGGCGAAACGGGAACAGAAGATGAGGCCGAGCGCCTTTCCCGCCATTTCGACGCGATGGTCGCGCGGCTGGACCGCTCCTTCGCGCGGGAAAAGCAGCTGCTCTACGGGGACCTGACCAATCAGCTGAAGCCGCATTTTATCTGCAACGCCATGGATATGCTGCGCCTGCAGGCGGAGCAGCTCCGCCAGCCGCAGCTTGCGGCTTCCGCGAGCAGCATCAATCAGTATTTCCGCTACGCGATGACGCTTTCCGGACCGCCGGTGCCGCTCGCGGAAGAAATCGACAACGCGCTCAACTACCTGAAGCTGATCAACGGCATGCGGGAGAACCCCATCGAAACCGCGCTGAGCCTTGACGCCTGGTCCGAGGAACACGCGGGAGAGATCCGCATTCCCAAAATGCTGCTCCTTCCGCTGGTTGAAAACGCGGTGCGGCACGGTGTGCGGACCAAGAAAAACGCGTTCATTCAGCTGACCGTTTCCCGGGAAGAGGAATGGCTCCGCATCCGCCTGGAGGACAACGGCGTGGGCATCGACGCGGAAACGGCCGCGCGTCTCAACCGGATCCTTGCCGCGGCGCCGGAAGAGGAAAGCGCGCACGTGGGCCTGGTGAACGTTGCGCGCCGGCTGAATCTGGTATACCCGGGACAGTATGAGGCGAAAATCACCTCCGTTCCAGGGCACGGCACCTGCGTTACGCTCTCGCTGCACTGCTGTGCATGAGCTTGCGATACCTTTTCCCGGGGGAAGGCACTCTTTGGAGCCCAAAGAGCGCCTTCCCCCGGGCCCCTTTCCGAGAAAAGCATATGAAAATGTGTTTCACACAGTTATATACCCCCGATGTGTTACGAAGGCGGAAGCCCGGTGAGGGCAGGTGCTTTCATGCGGCTGCCCCGGCCGCGTTCTTGCCGCCGCGGCATTTCTGCGATATAATAAAGCTCATCAAAGGAGGGACGAATCATGCTGAAAGTCGGAATGGTCGGAATGGGCGGCATCAGCCACTCGCACAGGAAAGCCTGGTCGCAGATCCCGGAAGCGAAAATCGTATCCGTCTGCGATATCCGGGAGGAAAACGTAAGGGAAGCCGCGGAGGAAACGGGTGGAAAGGCGTATTCCGATCTTGATGAAATGCTCTCTGCGGAATCACTCGATATCCTGGATATCTGCCTTCCCACATACCTGCACGCCGACGCGGCCGTGAAGGCGCTGGAGCGCGGCATCCACGTGATCACGGAGAAACCGATTTCCCTGCGCAAAGCGGATGTGGCACGGGTATATCAGGCTGCGGAGGCTCATCACTGCCGCTTCATGGTGGCTCAGGTGCTGCGTTTCTGGCGGGAGTATATCGCATTGAAGGACGCGTATGATTCCGGACGCTGGGGAAAACTGCTCAGCGGAAACATGACCCGTATCGGGCATACGCCCAAATGGAGCTGGGACAACTGGATGCGCGATCCGGAGCGCAGCGGGCTGGTGCCCTTCGATCTGCACATTCATGACCTTGATTTTATGGTTTACGCGTTCGGCGAGCCGAAAAACATGACGGTCCACCGCGCGAAACGCCCCAACCAGGACGCTTTCAGCGTGGTCTACGAATATCCCGGTTTTTACATCACCACGGAAGCCGCGTGGTACGACACGGATTATCACTTCCAGGCCGCGTACCGCTTCCAGTTCGAGCACGCGGTCATGGAGTATAAGGACGGCGTATGCAAGATCTATCCCGCGGAGGGCGGATGCGTCACGCTGGAAGCCGATAAGGACGCGAACGTGAACGGCATCAACCTGCCCGCCACGAACGGCTATTTCAACGAGATCCGCTATTTTACGGACTGTGTGCTGGCGGGAAAGGACTGCGAACGGGTACGGCCGCGCGAGCTGGAATGCGTGCTGGAGATCATCGACCGCATCAACCGGGAGAGCGAGAGGAAGTAGGAGCGCCCGCCGGGTAAGGCAATAGGGAATACGTTCACCGGGCAATAGCTCAAGTTCGATTGATCCATGTTTCTTCAGCAGGCTTTCTTCCGTCCCGAAACTCAAAGCGGGCAGCAGAGCGCCCGCAGAAGCAAAGGATCTCTCAGCTGCGGTCGGCGTACCTTTCCGCGGAGGGATCCGGTACGGCGTGTGTCCGATCATGAAGGAACTGCCATGAAGGAACTGCAGAAAAGAGCTGTGAATTCACAGCCTCTTTTTTATAAAAACGTGAAGTGCAAAGGTAAGTTCCAGTTCTAAAGGCGAGGAAAAGGACTGGAACTTTGTCTTACAAAAACAGCAGATAGCAGAGGAGAAACTGGAAATAAGACGTACAAAAGATGCTGT
>CADBNX010000254.1 GCA_902796115.1 uncultured Eubacteriales bacterium | reverse complement strand
TCCCGTGATTTTTCCCGCGGTTCCGTCCAGGTGCCGCCCAAATCAAGAACCGGAAACCGCATCACATCGGTGATTTTCAGGCTTTTGTACGGTCCGAAGCTGCCCGATACGCAGACCGGACTGCGCGCGATGAACCGAAAGATGCTGCCGATGATGCTGGAAGTAACGGGAGACCGGTTCGAGTATGAGATGAATGTGCTGATTCACTGTGCTCTGCTGAAGACACCGATGATCGCGGTTCCGATCGAAACCATCTATCATGATGAAAACAAGGGAACCCATTTCCATCCGATCCGCGATTCGTGGCGGATCTACAAGCTGATCCTCGGCAGTTTCTTCCGCTACGGTGCGGCAAGCATTCTTTCATTTCTGCTCGATTATGCCGTGCTGTCGCTTCTGATGTTCTGGGTATTCCGAAACAGAGCGGAAGAAACCATTCTGTTTCTCGGGATCCCGTTCGCATTCCGCGCACTGGCCGCCGCTCCGATCGCGCGTCTTATCTCCGCACCCGTCAATTTCCTGCTGAACCGGGAGTTCGTATTCCGTGAAAAAAAGGATAAACGCGCAGTGTACAGGTACATGATCCTGGCTTTCTGCTCGCTTGCCGCGACAACACTGCTGTTCGGTTTTCTGGATCATTATGTGCATGTGAATATCCTGCATATCCTGCTCAAAATCGTGATCGATACGGGAATGTATCTTGTCAATTACCGCTTTCAGCGGTCCTGGGTTTTTCCCAGAAAGAAAAACAGCGAGGTGAGCGAAAATGAAAAATAGTCTGCGGTGGCTTCTGATCCTGCTGTGCGGAGCGCTGGTGCTGTCTCTGCCGGTCCTGCTTTCCTCGCCGACGTTTTCCGGGGAAGTGATGATGGAAATCCTGAACGAAGGGGAAGGGGACCTGGACGACCTGTTCGGCGGCCTCCTCCGCCTGTTTCCGTCCGCTGCGGCTGAAGAAGAGCCGGCCGCCGGGCCGGCAAAACTGCCGATGGATTTTTCGGGCGGAATGCCGCTGGATCCGGAAGGATTGCGGGAAGACGGATATGAGGATGACAGCATTCGCGTTGATCTGAAAACAGTTGAAGAAAACGGCGTGCTCTGGCGGATCGCTTATGTGAAGATCGCCGACCCAAGCCAGCTGAGAACGGCGACAGCCGGGAAGCTGACCAGCTCGGCTACCGCGCTCCCGAGCAAAATGGCCGCGGCCAAAAACGCGGTCGTTGCGATCAATGGGGATTATTTCAGCAACGATCCGCAAAAAACCACGTTTGAATACCGGATGGGACAGGTGATCCGGAACAAGCAGCTGAACCGGAAAAAGGACCTGCTGATCATCGACGGGAACGGCGATTTCCATACCTTCGTCAAATCGGACAAGGAAGAGGTTCGTGCGTTCCTGGCGGATGGCCATGAGATCATCCAGGCCTTTACGTTCGGCCCCGCGCTGGTGCAGCAGGATCTGCTGCTGACCATGGATAAGGGATACGGCTACAATCCGAACGGCCGGGAACCGCGTGCCGCGATCGGTCAGACGGGTGCGCTTTCCTATGTGCTTGTTGTGGCGGAAGGACGCAGCGAAGACTCCAAGGGAGTTACGCATCAGGAACTGGCGGATTATATGTATTCGCTCGGATGCAGGGAGGCTTTCAACCTGGATGGCGGAAACAGCGCCACACTGATTTTCAACGGCCAGTATTTCAATACCAAGACGGAAAAGAGCGAACGCCAGCAAAGCGATATCATCTATTTTGCGACGACGGTCGGAATGGAAAAAGCACAGTAAAGGAGCCGAACTATGCTTCAGGATTGGGCTTCCGTAACGGAGATTTCGCAAATCAGGATATATACCTGGGGGCTGTACTGTGCATGCGGCGCGGCCCTGTGCCTGCTGCTGTTCGCTTTTCTTCGGCGCGGCGGAAAGAAGGATGGCTCAACCGCGCTCTGCGGCGTGATGATGCTTCTGTTCGGCATGATCCTGTCCCGGATACTGTATGCACTGGATGGCAAGATACGGGAAATGGCCTCCTTTAAAGCTTTTTTCATGATCCGAGCGGGCGGCTGGTCCATGTTCGGCGCGCTGTTCGGGGCAGCGCTCGGATGTCTGCTGTGCGCGAAAATGCGCAGGTTTACACCGGGCGAAACCGGATCCCTGTATGACGATGCGGTCCCGGCACTGCTTCTTTTCGTTGCCGCGGAACGGTTGGGAGAGCGTGTGATCGGCGAGTTTGGTATATCCCGCGCGCTCAGGGATGAAAGCGTGTTCTGGCAGGCGCTGATTACCCGCGGAGAATACAATTCCTACCTCAGCACCTATTATCTTGAGGCGGCCGGCGCACTGGTCCTGCTTGCCGTGTGCCTGGCGGACCGGAGAAGAAACAAAAAAGCCGGGAATACCGCGCTGTTTGGCATGATGCTGTTCGGGGCAAGCCAGGTACTGTTTGAAAGCCTTCGCTTTGACCAGCATATGCGCGTATCCTTTATCGGGTTCCAGCAGCTTTTCGCCGCCGGATGCATGGGGGCGGGCGTGCTGGTGTTCGCGCTTCGCGTGATGCACACAGCCGGGAAAGGATCCCGGAAGAGAATCGCTGTTTCCGCCGTGGCCTCCCTTCCGATTGTGATCGCGGCACTGGTCGGACTGGAATTCATGATCGACCGTTCCGGAGTCAGCCTGTGGCTGCTGTACGCAGTGTATATCGTGCTGCTGTGCGTTCCCTGCGCAATGGGGATCCGTCTGCGTTCCATGGCGGAGAAAGGGATGTGAATATGGAAAAGCATAAGATAGACCGGATCAACGAACTGGCAAGAGTGAAAAAAACGAGGGCGCTTACGGAAGAAGAAGCAAAAGAGCATGAGGAACTGCGCGGGCAGTATCTGAAAGAGTTTCGCGAAAACCTTCGCAATACGCTGGACAGGGTGTATATCCAGCAGGAAGACGGGTCCTATCAAAAACTGAAAAAGAAAGAAAATTAACTTTTTTCTTGCCCAAATGCGCGCAATGCGGTACAATACCTTAAATCACGCAAGTGATTGGAAAAGTGAAGGGGGTTGCGCGTATGGCTTACTATTATGAGGAACCGTCCCGTACCTTCGGGGAATACCTTTTAGTGCCGGGATACTCTTCCGCGGAATGCGTTCCTTCCGCTGTTTCACTGGAAACGCCGCTGGTGAAATACCGCAAGAGACAGGAAGAATGCCCACTGAAAATGAAAATACCCATGGTATCCGCCATCATGCAGTCGGTATCGGGCGATAAGCTTGCCATCGCCCTGGCCAGGCAGGGCGGAGTTTCTTTTATCTACGGTTCGCAGAGCGTCGAAGACGAAGCGGATATGGTGAAGCGTGTAAAGAGCTATAAAAAGGGATTTGTCACGAGCGATTCCAACCTGCCGCCTGACGCTACGCTGCGCGATGTATTGGAACTGAAGCAGAAAACAGGACATTCCACAGTCGCTATCACGGACGACGGAGGACCGCACGGAAAGCTGCTGGGGATCGTAGCCTCCCGGGACTACCGGCTGTCCAGGACGCCCGAAGATATGAAAGTGACCGAATTCATGACGCCGATCGAAAAGCTGATCTGCGCGCCGGAAGAAACGAGCCTGAAGGACTGCAACGATATCATCTGGGATAATAAGATCAATACCCTGCCGCTGATCGACCGGGAAGGCCGGCTGAAATACATCGTATTCCGCAAGGACTATGACAGCCACAAGGAAAACGTGAATGAACTGCTGGATGCGAACAAGAGTTATATCGTGGGCGCGGGCATCAACACGCGCGATTACGCGCAGCGGGTTCCGGCGCTTGTGGAAGCCGGCGCCGACGTGCTGTGCATCGATTCCTCCGAAGGCTTCAGCCAGTGGCAGGCGGATACGCTTTCCTGGGTACGTGCGCATTACGGGGATAAGGTGAAAATCGGAGCCGGCAACGTGATCGACCGGGATGGGTTCCGGTTCCTGGCGGAAGCGGGAGCGGATTTTATCAAAATCGGCATCGGCGGCGGGTCGATCTGTATCACGAGAGAAACGAAGGGAATCGGACGCGGACAGGCGACTGCCGTCATCGAAGTGGCGAAAGCCCGCGATGAATATTACCAACAGACCGGAGTCTATATTCCGATCTGCTCCGACGGCGGTATCGTGCATGACCATCACATCACCCTTGCGCTTGCGATGGGCGCGGATTTTGTGATGCTGGGCCGCTACTTTGCACGTTTTGACGAAAGCCCGAGCAATAAGCTGCGCGTGGGCGGCAATTACGTGAAGGAATACTGGGGAGAAGGATCGAACCGTGCCCGCAACTGGCAGCGCTATGACCTGGGCGGAGCGCAGAAGCTCAGTTTTGAAGAGGGAGTAGACAGCTACGTGCCTTATGCGGGACCTTTGGCTGAAGGCGTGCAGCTGACACTGCATAAAGTACGCTCCACCATGTGCAACTGCGGCGCACTGTCAATTCCGGAGCTTCAGGAAAAGGCGAGGCTGACTGTTGTATCATCCACCTCCATCGTGGAAGGCGGAAGCCATGACGTTATTTTGAAGAACACCCCGAATCCGTAAACAGGAGGCAGCTTATGGAATATGCGGCACGGTTCGCGGCGCTGAAACAGCGTATCGGCGGAAACCGGGAAAAGTCCGGTTTTGAATGGAGCTTCGGCGCGACACGAGAAGAAAACAGCCATATTACCCCGCCCAACCGTCAGATTATCCGGATCCTTTCGGAAACGGAATTTGCGATGAAGCTTTCCCACGCACAGGCAGGAAGGTTTTCCGAAGAGGTCGGCGCGGCGCTGACCGTTATGGAAGAAGACATCGGCCGGAACGGAGTCCTGACCTATGCCGCGTGCCGTGACGCTGAGGAGAAACTGCTGCCGCTGCGTGAGGAAGCGAAGAAATACACGATTTTGTTCGCTTCTCACGCGCATATCGATATGAACTGGATGTGGGGATGGCAGGAGACGGTTGCGGTGACCCTGGCCACCTTCCGGACCATCCTGAACCTGATGAAAGAGTATCCGGACTTTACTTTTTCCCAGTCCCAGGCTTCGGTGTACCGTATCGTGGAAGAATACGCGCCGGAGATGAAGCCGGAAATCCGGCAGCGCATCCGGGAAGGCAGATGGGAAGTGACCGCCTCCGCGTGGGTGGAAACGGATAAGAACATGCCGGATACGGAGTCCCTGATCCGACATATCGGGGAAACCAGGGATTATCTGCGCGAATGGGGCATTTCCCCCGATCAGGTGAAGGTGGATTTTTCGCCGGACACCTTCGGTCACAGCGCGTTCATTCCCGAGATCAACACCTTTGGATCCGTACCGTATTACTACCACTGCCGCGGTCTGCAGGACGATCTGGTGCTGTACCGCTACCGTGCTCCGTCCGGAAGTGAAGTGCTGATGTACCGGGAGCCCTACTGGTATAACAGCGGCGTGACGCCGGAAGCGGGACTGGGGATTTTCGGACTGTCCGAAAAGTGCGCCGGGCTCAAAACCGGGCTGATCGTATACGGAGTGGGAGATCATGGCGGCGGACCCACCCGGCGCGACGCGGAGCGAGTGATCGAGATGCGGGAATGGCCCGTATTCCCGACCATGCGTTTCGGTACGGTGCATGAATTCTTCCGCGAGGCTGAAACAGTGCGCGAAAAGCTGCCGGTAGTGGATCACGAAATCAACGCGATCTTTACCGGATGCTATACCACCCAGAGCCGCATCAAGCTTGCCAACCGGCACAGCGAAAAACTGCTGCTGGAAGCGGAAAAAGCGGCGGCATTCCGCCATCTGGCGCTGGGCGCAGCGTATCCTGCGGAGAGGCTGCGCACGGCATGGCGGAAGGTGCTCTTTACGCATTTTCACGATATCCTGACAGGCTCCTGCGTGCAGGAGAGCCGCGAATATGCGATGGGACTCTACGCGGAAGCGGTTGCGCACGCGCAGAGCATCACTTCTTCTTCTCTGACGGAGCTTGCGGAAAACGTGGACACAAGCGCCTTCCTGACCGGTGACGGACAGGAGGATATCCGCTTTACCCAGTCCGAAGGCGCGGGGTCAGGATGGGGGATCTCCAATTACGCCGGTGTGCCCAATCCGGAACGCGGCGCGGGAAAAACCCGTATTTATACGGTATTCAACATGACCGCGCAGGAGAAGCGCGCGCCGGTCGAAATCACGGTCTGGGATTATACGGGAGATCTGAAGCGCATCGAGGTGATCGATTCCGCACAGCGTGCGGTGCCGCATCAGGTCCTGGCCGAAAACGGAGAATACTGGAATCATCGCTACGCCAGGCTGCTGTTTGAAGCCATGGTTCCCGCATTCGGATGGGCCGCGTATGCGCTCCGCGAAAAGCCGACGGATGATTATCCCACTCATTACCTGCAGTCTGACCGGATCGAGAGACCGTATGAGAAAATCGTGCTTGAGAATGAGTATCTGCATGCCGAATTCAGCGCGCAGAACGGCAGGCTGGTCAAACTGACGGACAGGGAAAGCGGGGAAGAGATCATATCTGCTCCCGCGGGCCTGACGGTATCACAGGCAAGCTGGCAGAAACAGGACGCCTGGAAGATCGGCCGCTGGCTGGATGCGCAGCCCGTTGATTCCATGACGGAACTGACGGAGCTTCCTTCGGGAGAACTCAGGCAGGGATTCACCGCGCATTACCGTTTGCTGGATTCGGAGGCGGACGTTACGGTAACACTCGATAAGGGCAGCCGCGTGCTTTCATTTGCTGTCGAGGCGGACTGGCGCGAATGGGCAAAGGAAAAGGAAAGCCGCCCGGCGCTGCGCTTTACCGTGCCGTGCGGACCCTGTGCCGCGATGATGAACGACGTGCCTGCCGGCGTCCTCCGGCGCGAAGCAAAACCCATGGACGCGCCGGCGCTGAACTTTGCCGCTGCCATATCCGATCATGCCGCGCCGATGCTGATCTGCGACTGCAAATACGGATTCCGGCTTGATGACGGTGTGCTGTCCTGCACGCTCATCAATACGGCAGGACATCCGGATAAATACCCGGAGCGTGGCATTCACAAAATCCACCTGTTCCTCGGCGCGGCGCCTGCCCGCGCGCAGGCAATGAAAGATCTGTGTGAAGACGCAAAACACGATCTTGTCGCGCTGCCGACTGCGGCGCATTGCGGAAAACTGTCCGTAAGCGGAAGCTTCATGCGTTTTGCGGGGGATGGTCTTGCGCTCTCCTCCCTCCGCGTATCCCCGGACGGCGGACTTGACGTGCGGGTATTTGAAACGGAAGGAAAAGAGACTTCCGGCTGTATAACGCTTCCGTGCCCCGCACGGAAGGCGTGCCTAACTGACCTGAACGG
>CADBNX010000253.1 GCA_902796115.1 uncultured Eubacteriales bacterium | reverse complement strand
CCTGACGCTGCAGATGATACTGTGCCAGGTGTCGATCTATGCCTGGATGCAGCTCCGGTATGAGGGAAAGGCAATGGAAGCTGCCGCAGACGCGCTGTGCAATGTGATCCGCAGCGAGGAGTGGGGAGATACGTTTCTCGCGATGCTGAACTCGTACGGTCTTCTTGATCTGAGGGTGTCGGCGGCGAATGGATACAGCATCCAAAATGGCCTGTATGTGCTGTCGGACGCGGTGAGAGAAGACCTGCTTTCGTCGCTCGGATTGTATATCATCGCGCTGCTCGAAGCGCTGACGCCAGCCTGCCTGATCGGACACAGCGTGTACTCCGGAGTGCTTACCGCCTCGTTTCCGATCCTTTCCGCGCGTTCCCGCAGGGAAAGACTCGCGGAAATGCGACAAAGGGATCCCGGATGGCTGCCGGACGGCGAGGTGCCGCCTCTGTCCATGTGGTTTCTTCCGCGCGGATGGGGCTGGCGGATCGGGATCTTTGCCCTGGGTTTCGCGCTCGCGCAGATGCAGGACGAAACAGTCCGGGTATTCGGTCAGATCCTTTACCAGATTTTTTCATCCGTATATCTGATTCAGGGGATCGCCGCGCTGAATTACTTTCAGAACAGGCGCGGAGCCAGAAAGATCTGGCGCGTCCTGATTCCGATCCTGATCCTGATTACCGTATCCGACGTTCTGACCATTTTCGGGGCGGCGGATCAGATCCTTGATCCCCGCATGCTGCGCAGGGAAAAAACGGATCCGAACAATCATCATAAGGAGGAAGATGTATGAAAGTCATTTTGCTTGAGGATGTAAAGAACATCGGCAAACGTGATGAAATCGTGAACGTGTCGGACGGATATGCCCGCAACTTCCTGTTCCCGCGCAGATGGGCGGTGGAAGCGACCCCGGGCGCTTCCAGAGAAATCGAGAGAAAGCGCGCCGCGCAGCATCAGCGGGAAATGGAACAGCGGCAGGAGGCGGAAAAGACGGCCGCTTCCCTGCGCGGAAAAGTGATCATCGTGGCTACCCGCTGCGGCTCCCAGGGAAGGCTTTACGGGAGCGTCACCGCCGCGGAAGTCGCCGATGCCCTGAAGGAGCAGTATCACGTGAGCGTCGACAAACGGAAGATCGAGCTTGCGGAGACGATCAGGACCGTGGGGGACAGCGCGGCGACCGTGAAACTGTATCCTGAAATATCGGCGAAAATGACGGTTCGTGTAACGGCACAAGAGGCGTGATATGACGGAACTGTCTCCACAGATGCCGCAGAGCCTGGAGGCGGAACGGTCCGTGCTGGGGGCGCTTTTGTACGATACAAAAGCGATGAATCTGTCGGTTGAAAGCCTTCGGCCCGATGATTTTTTCCTGCCTGCGCACCGGGAGATCTTCAGCTGCGCGCTGAACCTGTCCCGGAATGGGATGGCGGTGGACCTGGTCACGATGGAAGCCGAGCTGAAACGGCTGGGGAAACTGACGCTGGTCGGCGGAACGGATTATCTGATTGACCTGACCGGCATGGTTCCGACAACCGTCAACATCCAGGATTATATCCGGCTGATCCTTGAAAAATCGGTGCTGCGTCAGCTGATTCAGGCGGGCGACGACATCCGCAAAGAGGCGTACGCCCAGGAGGAAGAACTGCAGACCATCCTCAATCACGCCGAAAAAAGAATTTTTGATGTGGCCATGCGCCGCACGGGCGCGGACGCGCTGGAGCATATCGGGGAAGTGCTGATCCGTACCTACAGCCAGATTGAGACGTTTGCCCGGAATCCGGGAGGGATCACCGGCGTACCGTCCGGTTTTTATGATCTTGACCGTCTGCTGACCGGCCTTCACGGGGGCGAACTGATCCTGATCGGGGCACGGCCCAGCATGGGCAAAACCAGCTTTGCCATCAATATCTGCGGGCACGCGGCGATCAAGAAGAAAAAAATCGCGATTTTTTCCCTGGAAATGCCGCGGGAGCAGATCGCGCTGCGCCTGCTTTGCGGAGACGCGCGGGTAAACATGCAGTCCGTGCGCCAGGGAACGCTGCGCGACGAGGACTGGGTAAAACTCTCCCGGTCCATCGGACCGCTCAGCGCGAGCCAGGTTTTTATCGACGATACGGCCGGAATCACGCCTGCACAGCTGCGTTCCAGATGCCGCAAAATGATGATGGAACACGGCCTGGATCTGATCGTGATCGATTACCTGCAGTTGATGGGGTCCGATACGCCGACGGAGAACCGGCAGCAGGAGGTCAGCGAGATATCGCGATCCCTGAAATCCATCGCGTTGGAACTGAAGGTGCCGCTGATCGCCTGCGCGCAGCTTTCCCGCGCAAACGTACAGCGGGCGGTAAAGAAGCCGATGCTGAGCGATCTGCGCGATTCGGGGTCCATCGAGCAGGACGCGGATGTGGTGATGTTCCTGCACAGGGAAGCCTATTACGACGAGACGAGCGAGGAAAAGAACATCGCGGAAGTGATCGTCGCCAAGCAGCGCAACGGTCCGCTGGGCACGGTACGCCTGGCATGGCTCGGAGAATACACGCTGTTTGACAATCTGGCCGGGGGAGGCCTCGTGCAGGATTAGTGAAAGGGGATAATCATGCTGATTTCCGAACTGGCAAAGGATATGCGCTTTGAGGGCTTTTTGCTTGTGCGAAGCGCGGAACAGAGAGTGAGCAACGCGAACGGTTCGCGCTATCTGGATATGACGCTGTGCGACAGAAGCGGAGAGGTTAACGCGAAAGTATGGGACGGCCTTGCCGCGCCCCCCGCTTCCGGAAGCGTCATCAAGGTGCGCGCGCTGATGCAGGAATACAACGGACGGCTTCAGATGCGGGTTGAAAAAATGCGCGCCGCGAAGGAAGACGAATACGATGTGAAGGAACTGGTGCGCTGCGCTCCGGAAGACCCGCAGGACATGATGAAGGAGATCCGGGATACAGTCGACGCGATGACCTGGGAAGATCTGAAGAAGATCGTGAACCGGATGCTTCTGATGACCGGGGATAAGCTGCTGTACTATCCTGCCGCGCAGCGCCTGCATCACGCGGAGCGCTCCGGACTGCTGGAGCATACCCTGAGCATGCTTCGCGTGGCGAAAGCCGTTGCGCCGCTCTATCCGAAGCTGAACCGGGATCTGCTGTACGCCGGCGTCATCATTCACGACCTGTCAAAGACCATGGAACTGTGTTCGGATCAGTACGGGAACGTGAACGATTATTCCGTTCCGGGCATGCTGCTGGGCCACCTGGTGGACGGAGTGGGAAAGATCCGCGAGGCCGCGGCCGCCGTGCATGTGCCGACGGACAGCGAATGCGTGCTCCTTCTGAGCCATATGGTGATCAGTCATCACGGCCTCAGCGAGTTCGGTTCGCCCAAACCCCCTATGTTTCCGGAGGCCGAAGCGCTTCATATGATCGACGATCTGGACGCGAAAATGAACGAAATGCTCTCCGTGACGGAGAGGACGCCCGTAGGCGTATTCTCCGAAAAGATCTGGTCTCTGGACCGCAGGCTGTATCATCCGGTCTACGACGGAGCGCAGAAGGAAGAAATCATCCGGAAGGAAGAGGCGAAAGCGCCGCTGCCCTTTGAAGACAAGCCGGCGGAAACGGGAAAAATGCGCGCGCGCGCGTCCTATGACAATCTGCTGTGAGCATCATCTTGACGGAAACCATTTGTTACAATATAATGAATAAGTGGGAAGAAATGATTTCGGCTGCACGTTGCGCCGTGATTGATTAAGGGAGGCATGAATCATGCTGAAAAAAGGATTCCTCACGAAAACGCTGTGCCTGGCGGCAGTGCTGCTGATGATCTGCGCCATGGCCTGCGCCGAAAGCGCGCCGACACAGGCGAATCCGCTGGCGGTGATCACGCCCGCGCCCGGAAGCATGCCGGCGGGTTACGATCCCGCTTCCGAAGAAAGCGGCGGGGATTACGCGGACGGGATTTACGACGCGTACGGAAACCTGATCATTTTTGCCGGCGCGACGCCGATTCCGCTGGATCCGATCGATATGCCGACACCGACGCCCCGTCCGGAACTGACCTTCAGTTATACCAAAATGAAGGCGGAAAAACTCGGCATTCAGTTTGAAGCGCCCGGCACCTGGACGGTGGACGATACGCAGGAGCGTACCTTTATCCTGACGGATCCGACCACGCTGGACAATATCAACGCCAGCCTGACGCTGAAACTGAACCAGGTCGCTTCCAACTATACGGTGGCTGATATCAAGACCGATCTGAAAAACATGCTCTCCGAGATCAGCCAGTATAATTATCCGACCTGGGAAAGCTCCGACATCTCGGCCCGGACGCTGATGGGAAAAGACGGGTATTATGTGACCTACCGCGGTGAGATGTACGACGGAACGATCGTCCGGGGCAGGATCCATATGTCGCTGCTGGACGGACATCAGGTGCTGGTTGTGCATCTGAACGCGCCCGGATGGTTCAACTCCAGCTATGTGAATGTTTATACGCGCTTCAGAAACACGGTCGAAGCGATCAAGTAATTTTGAAAGGAAAATGATTCTTTTGAGCACAGCCCGATTTGCGTTATTTGTGGATCTTGAAAACTGCGGGGCGAAAGCGGGAACCCTGACAAATATTCTGGACAAGGTCAAGATCCGCGGCGATATCCTGCTCGGCAAAGTATACGGTTATACGGAACGTTTCAGCGATCTGAAAGAAATCCTGTTAAGCAATACGTTTACGGTGGTGCCTTCCATCCGCTACGGTTACAGCCAGAAGAACAACGCCGATATCCAGCTGGTGATCGACGCGCTGGAAGTGGCTTATACCAATCCCCTGATCGACAGCTTCTGTATCGTTTCCGGTGACAGCGATTATACCCCTCTCGTCGGCCGCCTGAAGGCGATGGGCAAATTCGTGCTCGGCATGTCGCGCAGCGAAGTGGCGAGCAGCGTGTTCATCAACGCCTGCAATGAGTTCCAGTTCCTGGAGACGGTCAGTTCGGTCAAGCGCTCCGCGCGGCAGGAAAAATCACGCGGCAAGGACGAGCCGCTGGATGACGCCGGATTGAATAAACTGCTGGAAGGGATCCTGTCCGAGCAGGACGAGGACGAGATGTACGCCAGCGAACTGAAAGGCGTTCTGCTTCGTCTTCAGCCGGATTTCAACGAAAAAAGCTTCGGCTGCAATTCGTTCGGCAAGCTGCTTCAGAAGCTGTCCGACAAGTTCGGCACATTCAGGGTGAAGAACGATAACAATAACGTGCTGATTTCCCTGCCCGTCGAATCCGCTCCCGAGAACGGACCCAAGATGACGGCGGAAAACTGGCAGAAGATCTTCAGCGAGCAGCTTCGCCGCTACAAGGATGACGGATTTGAACGCGTGAATCCTTCCATTCTGAAGGCCGATATCCAGTCTTCCTATCCGGATTACAGCGAAAAGAACATCGGATTCAAGCGTTTTTCGGATGTGCTCAAGCAGCTGGAGCGGGACGGCCTGCTGAAACTTGAAATGGATGCGCAGAACAATATGCTCATCCGGATGCTGTAAGGGCGGGAGTGAAGCCATGAGCCGGGAAGACAGCGAAATGACGTTTTCCGTGATCGTTCCCTGCTACAATGAGGAAGCGGTGATCGCGGAAACCCATAAACGCCTGACCGAGGTGATGGGCAGGCTTGGGGAAACCTATGAAATCATCTATGTCAACGACGGTTCGTCCGACGGTACCGCCGCGATCCTGCGGGAGCTGTCGGAACGGGATCCCCACGCGAAAGCGCTGATGTTTGCCCGCAACTGCGGGCATCAGATCGCGGTCACGGCCGGACTGGATCATGTTTCCGGACGGGCAGTGATCATCATCGACGCGGATCTGCAGGATCCGCCGGAAGTGATCCCGGAAATGGCGGAAAAATGGCGCTCCGGAGCACAGGTAGTGTACGGTCAGCGCCGGCAGCGGCAGGGCGAAAGCTTCTTCAAGAAAACGACGGCTTCTCTGTTCTACAAAACGCTTGCGCGTCTGACAAACGGGATGGTGCCGCGGGATACGGGGGATTTCCGCCTGGTGGACAGACAGGTGGTGGATGCGATCCGTTCCATGCCGGAGCACGACCGTTTTCTGCGGGGCATGTTCGCCTGGGTCGGATTCCGCCAGGAAGCGGTACTGTACGACCGAGACAAACGCTTCGCGGGAGAGACGCATTATCCCCTGAAAAAAATGCTGCAGCTGGCCGGGAACGGGATCTTTTCCTTTTCCGTGAAACCGCTGCGGTTTGCGACCCTGCTCGGGATGCTGTGGACCGGACTTGGCATACTCGGACTGCTGATCCTGCTGGTCCTGACCCTGTGCGGAAAGAGCTTCGCGGCGTGGTATCTCGCTTCATTCGGCGCGCTGCTTGCGGGAAACATCCTGCTGTGCCTGGGCATCGCGGGCGAGTATCTGGCCCGGATCTACAACGAAGCGCGGAACAGGCCGCTGTATCTTATTGCGGAAACAGCGGGATTTCAATGTGAAAACAAGGATGATTGATCAAAACAATCACTTGTGAATAAGATATAAGGAGGATAGAAAAATGGCGAAAGAGATCACAAAGGAAATGAGCATCGGACAGGTGCTGGAAGTGGATCGCGGTACGGCTGAGATCCTGACGCAATTCGGAATGCATTGCTTCGGATGCCCGTACTCCATGGCGGAAACCCTGGAGGACGCATGCGCGGTGCACGGGAATAACGTGGAGGAGCTGATCGATCAGCTTAACGCGTACCTGAGCGAGAAGGAGCAGTAGACTGCATCATATCCCGCAGGTGCTCATACAGGGAGAGATACCGGGCAAACAAATCATCGTAGATTTGCCCGGTATTTTTTTGCGGATAAAACGGCCTGTCAAGCTCGACGCGGCCTTTCAGAGCGGTGTCGAAGCCGGCGTACATCCCGACCGCGACGCCGGCCATGGCGCAGCATCCGAGGCCTGTCGCCTCCCGGCTTTTGACCGCGCAGATGGGATGGCCTGTGATATCCGCCTTGATCTGCATCCACAGGGCGTTGGACGACGCGCCTCCGACCGCGCGAAGCACCGCGTCCGCCGAAACGGAGGGTATGATTTCAAGATTGTGGCGCAGCGCGAACGCGGCGCCTTCCATGACGCTGCGGATCAGATGACCGCGTGTTTTCGTGTAGTCGAGCCCGAAAAACACGCCGCAGGCGTCCGGATTCCAGATGGGGGAGCGTTCCCCGGCCATGTAGGGCAGGAAAAGCAGGCCGTCTGAACCGGCGGGGACCCGAGCCGCTTCCTCCATGGCGCGGTCAAACCGGGCCTGCGGATCGGAAGCGTCCGCGGGCTCATGAAGGATGGTGCTGAGCCAGCGGATCAGGTTTCCGCCGCCGACGGTGCCCCCCTGAAGCAGATACTGTCCAGGTACGATGTGGCGGCTGAGAATAAGGTTCCGAACAGGTGCGCAGGCCGAAGAACAGACGCTCATTCCGCCGGCGCTGCCGCTTTGTTCATGCACGGTGCCGGAAAGGATGACACCCGCGCCGGCCGCGCCGCACGCGGCGTCCAGACCGCCCGCCGCTACCGGCGTGCCCGGGCAAAGCCCGCATTGCTTTGCGGCGGACGACGAAACGGTTCCGGCAATGGACGCGGATTTCACGACGGGCGGGATCAGGGACAGGTCAAAGGCGAGCTTTTCCGCCATGGTCCCGTTCATAGTGCCTTTCTCCATGTCAAAGAAAGGCCAGCCGTAGGCCTGGCAGTCGTCCTGTGTGAATTCGCCGGTCAGGCGGTACACCAGGTAGCCGTTGCTTGTGAGAATATGCCGGACAGACGGAAAAATCTCTTTGCTGTTGTCCTGCAGCCAGAGCACCTTCGGCAGGGTGTAATAAGGCTGCACCGGATTTCCGGAAGTGTGAAAACACGATTCCTCACCGACGGTGCGGCGGATATCCCGACACTGCTTCTCCGCGCGGGTGTCGTACCAGAGCGGAGCGGGGAAGAGCGGGACGCCTTCCGCGGAAAGACATACCGGCGTCCAGGATACGCCGTCCACCCCGACGGCCGCGATGTTTTCCGCGGAAACGTTCGCCTGCTTCAGCAGGGAAGGAAGGACGGAACACAGCGTATTCCACCATACCTCCGGATTTTGCTCTGCCCATCCGCGCCGCGGAGTTTCGGGCGTATAGGAACCCGTGACGGTATGGTATTCGCCACTCTCGCAGTTCAGAAGCAGGGCTTTCAGGCCGGACGTGCCGATATCGATCGAGAGCAGATGTGTTTTCATATGGATAAACCCAACCTTCCGTTCACCAATGAGTCATGAAAAAGAGCTTTCAAACTG
>CADBNX010000252.1 GCA_902796115.1 uncultured Eubacteriales bacterium | reverse complement strand
CTGAATGAGGAAAACAGTTTCGGGATTCGCTTGCGAATCTCGTCCTGGCTTTCCGAATGAAGGCTCATGTCGCCGGTGGACCTGCGGGAGGTACGGGTACCTCCCGCATACAGCTCAGCCAAAGGCTGAGCTGGAACTGAAAAACAATCAATACTTGGCTTTTCTCAGGATCTCGCATGCAGGGGCGGGAATGCGCCCCAGCGCGTCCGGGCCCACATTCAGCAGGTAATTGATGCCCAGTGAATTCAGGTGTTTCCGGTTCCTGATGATGGTTTCCGGGCTCTTCCAGTTCGCGTCGAAACTTTTATAGCCCCAGGTATCGTTCAGCGTGCACGCGCTCTCGACCAGGTCGGCGCTGATGTAGTAGTTGTCTTTTCCTGCCGCGTTCAGGCTTTGTCTGACATCCGGGATCTGGTTGTCATGCAGCGAGCGGTAGTCCCCCATCCCGTTGCCGATGCGGGAATTCACCAGACAGTCCGGCTGCAGCTGACGCACCATGTCATACAGCTGCCGGCTCTGCTCGGGCGAGATGGTCTGCGGCGTGTCAAACCAGATCAGGGCCAGCTCTCCGTATCCGGTCAGGATTTCCCTCACCTGGGGCACGATCTTGTCCCGGAAGCACTGGCTGTAATCCTTGTGCGCGTTATCCGGATAATCCCATTCGTTGGTCCACGGCCCGAAGCCGCACCAGGTGTGCCCGGCCGTGTAGCCTCCGCCGTTCGGCTCGCTCCAGTCCAGGTCCTGGCTGTAGTACAGCCCCAGCTTCATGCCGTGCCGGTGGCAGGCTTCCGCGAGTTCGCCGATCACGTCCCGGCCGAAGGGAGTGGCGTCCACCACGTTATAGCTGCTCACCTTCGAATGAAACAGCGCGAACCCGTCGTGATGCTTCGAAGTGACCACCATATACTTCATGCCTGCGTCTTCGGCCAGCCTCACCCATTCCTCCGCGTCAAAAAACACCGGGTTGAACGCCTCGCACAGTTTCCGGTATTCTTTTCCCGGGATATGGAACCTTGCCTGCACCCATTCGCCGATTTCGGACATGCGCCGGCCCTTCCATTCCCCGGCCGGCAGCGCGTACAGCCCCCAGTGGATCATCATGCCGTAGCCCGCTTCCCGGAACCAGTCTCCCCTGCTCATCTTTTTTCCTCCGTTTTCCTGTCCGTACTTCACCGCAGCCGTTCTTCCTCACGCAGTTCCGCGGCGCGGCAGCTGTTTTTATTTTCATCCCGGTTTTCTTTTCTGTCAATACTTTTTTCGTTTTCCGGAATGCGAAAAAAAAGCAGACATCCTTCCCCCTCCTGTGTTATAATGATTGCAGCGGACCCGCCCGAATGAGAAACGGAAGGAGAGCCGGAAGCGCTCCGGCGAAAGAAAAAATGATTCCAGACACCATGAAAGCCCTGGTCGTGACCGGAAGAAACCAATACGTTCTGAAAACGGTTCCCGTGCCGGAGCCGAAGGAAGGGGAAATGCTCGTCAAGGTAGAGGCGTGCGGCATCTGCGCCGGAGATATCAAGGCCAGCCACGGCACGGCGCGTTTCTGGGGCGGGGACGGCATGCCCGCCTACTGCGAGCCGCCCTTCACGCCTGGGCATGAGTTCTTCGGCCGCGTCGCCGCGATCGGGGGAAAGGTGCCCGGTGATTTCAGTGTCGGCGACCGGGTCATCTCCGAACAGATCGTTCCCTGCGGTGAGTGCTGGTACTGCAAAAGAGGCATGTACTGGCTTTGCGACCCGCACAATGTATACGGCTTCAAGTATTACCTGAACGGCGGCATGGCGGAATACGCCATTCTGCCCGCCGGTTCCCGGAACTATCACGTGCCTGATGACTTCACCCTGGAGCAGGGCGCGCTGATCGAACCCTTCTCCTGTTCCCTGCACGCGGTTCGGCAGGCGGACCCGCACGAGGGAGACACCGTGGTGCTCGCCGGAGCGGGCACGCTGGGTCTTGGCATGGTACAGGCGCTTTCACAGCGCAGATTCCGTCAGCTGATCGTACTGGACCTGATGGATTCCCGCCTTCGCCTGGCAAAGAGCTTCGGGGCGGACGAAGTGCTCAATCCCTCGGCGTGCAATGCCGTGGAAGAAGTCAAAAAGCTGACCGGCGGCGTGGGCTGCGACATCTATATCGAAGCCACCGGCCATCCGGCAGCGGTGCAGCAGGGGCTCGACATGCTCCGCAAAGCCGGCCGTTTTGTGGAGTTTTCGGTCATGAGCGGTCCTTCCACCGTTGACTGGAGCATCATCGGCGACGCGAGAGAGCTGACCATCGTCGGTTCCCAGCTGAGCCCGAACTGCTATGAGGACGTGATTTCTTCCCTCAAAAAGGGTACGACCCGCACCGAGGGCGTCATCACGCACCGTTTCCCGCTTTCGGACTGGGAGGAAGCCTACCGGGTCGCACAGACCAAAGATGCCATCAAGGTGGTGCTGATTCCGTAGGCGCCGGGTGCTGAACAGGGCAATCGCATACGAAAGTCATTAACCGGGGGAAACCGCTCTTTGACACCCAAAGAGCGGTTTCCCCCGGACCCTTTTCCGAGAAAGGCGAATTAAGAGAACGGAAGAGTGATTCTCTGCGATTTCATATAACGCAATGCGGATCAAATACCGGATCGGGCGGGAAAACTAACTCTTTCCGGTCCTTCCCGTATCGCTCCTGCTATACCATCGCCGCATGACCTTCTGCGCGGGTTTTCCGAGCACGGTAAAGCCCTTGTCTCCGGCGGGGTCGTTGTGCATCTCGGGCCTGTAATTCTGCTCGTCCCATTTCCACCAGTACAGCCCGTACCACCAGGGTTCCTCCCAGAAGGTGCGCAGCACGGCTTCCAGGTACCTGGCCTGCTCCTGCCCGTCATACCGCCCGTCCGGCGCCCAGCCGGACGGGTTTTTGGCCGCTCCCGCGCTGCTGGTGCAGCCGCTCTCGCCCAGGAGCACCGGTTTGCCGTACAGGGCCGCGATCCGGCGCAGGCGATCCCGCTCCGGCCGCATGAAGGCCGTCATTTCTTCCACGGACGCGCCCGGCGCGTCCGCCGCGCGGATATAGTCGCTCAGGGAAAGGATGTCCAGATCATAAAACCAGTGGTTCCTGTCCTGCAGCGCTTTTTCAAAGTCGATCACACCGGTATGCACGGTGTGGCAGGAAGTGACCGGCCCGGAGTATACCGCGCGTACGGCGGCGATCACCCGCTTCCATTCCTCGTTGAACGATACGATCCGGTCCAGCTCGCTGTCGAGGCAATACAGCTCGCATCCTGTGCGTTCCGCGAGGCGCGCGTAATACGCGCTTCGACGCTCCATGCTGTCGAACCACCGTGCCGCGTAATCGCATTTTTTGCCGGGCATGCGTTCCCGGCTGCGCGGCAGGTACACGCTCAGGCGTCCCTCGCCGTCGTGGCATTCCAGCATCGGGCGCAGCTGCACCCGCATGCCTTTTTTGTGGATCCGGTCGATGATGTCCGCAAGCTCCAGGTCACCCGGCGTGTTCTCAAAATCCCGGAACTGGCGGGCCGCGCAGAACCCTTCCTGCATCACCGTGGGCGTCAGCACCACCCAGCGCACGCCCGTATCCGCCATCGCGTCCACCTGGGCGCGGGCTTCTTCCGTCTCAAACCATCCGCATCGCGCATAAAACCCGAAGGTCACGCCGCAGTGCAGCTCGGATAACGCCGTCTTTTTGTCCATACGCTTTCCTCCCCGTGATCAGGATTCATTCCCACAGCCAACAGGTATCATACTCCGGAAGCAAGCTTCGCGCAAGGGATGCAGACGCGCAAAAGTCATGATCCGGGGGAAACCGCTCTTTGGCGCCCAAAGAGCGGTTTCCCCCGGACCCCCTTCCGAGAAAGGCGGATTCAGGATACCATACAAAACTGCGCGAAGCATATCATTACACATCCGAAACCTCCACATGCCTGCAGTGTTCGATATGCACCTTTTCCCCCTCAAAGCGGCAGTTTTCAAAGCGGTTGCCGCGCACGGTCACGCCGTCCGCCGAAGCGATATGGATGCCGTTTTTGCGGTGATAATCCCGGAACAGGTTGTTTTCCACCGTGATATTCCGGTGCACGCAGGCAAGCCCCGCGTATTCATCGCCCCGCAGCCAGGCAAGCAGCGCCGTGCCCCGGAGGGGATTGTCCATTTCCCGTCCGTCCTCCCCCGGTACGCCCCGGAACCGGTTGTTCCGGATCGTGACGTTCTGCAGCGGTCCCGCTTCCTTCCATTCGTTGAACGCGGTGGAAAGATACACCGCGGGACCCTTCGCGGGGCCGATTTCGCATTGCTCCATCACAAGGCTCTCCACCCCCTGGATGCAGCAGCCCCGTCCCCGGCAGTGCCGCATCACGCAGCCGCGGATCACCGTTTCAGGGAAATACGCCCGGTTCGTGATAAAATCCCCGGGCCGCAGAAAGGAAGCTTCTCCCGCGGGCGCAAACTCACCCTGCGCGAAAACCCTGCCCGCCGTGATCCTTCCCCGCATTTCCAGCGTGACCGGGTCATACGCCCAAAGCTCGTCCCCCGTCCGCAGCCAGTCGGTGGATACGATGCCGTTCACTTTTTCATATGCCAGCCGTACGCGGTCCGCGCCGCACGAGCGCACGGTCATCACCTGCGTGTGGATATTGAAGGAATCATCCCCCAGGCGCTCGAACACGCAGTCCTCCATCAGCAGCCTGCCGCCGAGCCCCGTCATGTGGATGCCATCGGACGTGGTGCCGTAGGGCTGATGCTCGGGATCCGCCGTCCGGATTTCGACGCGCCGGAAGGTGAAATCGACGCACCGCGGCAGGATCAGAAACCCGAACCCGCCGAAATTGGCGATCCGGACATCCTCCGCAAGAACCTCCCGGCAGTTCCGGAAGGTAAACGCCGACAGCCCGTAATAAGTATGGGAAACGCTGCAGCGCATGCCCGGCCGAAGCACTCCCGAAAGATCCCCCATTCCTCCGTACACACGGAAGGTCTGATCCCCCAGATATTCCTTTTCCGGCTCCAGCCTGCGCGGCGCGGTGCACGCGATTTCCCCTTCGATCACCGTGCGGATGGCCGGGTCGTACCGGTTTTTGAACCAGTACGCCAGCGGCATCCCATCCTCCGTGAAGGTCATCCCGTCGATAAAGCGCTCCCGG
>CADBNX010000251.1 GCA_902796115.1 uncultured Eubacteriales bacterium | reverse complement strand
TGCGGCGCAGGATGCGGGCTACACCCTGTGGGTGAAAAGCGCGTACCGGAGTTACCAGACCCAGAAAACCATGTATTACAACCGCCTGAACAGTATGGGCCGGGACGACGGACTGGTGCAGTATCCCGGCGCGAGCGATCATCAGACGGGACTCGGCGTGGACGTGCTCAATTACGAGTGGACGAAAAAAGACGGCATGAACGCGAAATTCGCCAACGAACCGGAAGCGCAGTGGATGGCGCAGCACTGCTGGGAATACGGCTTTGTGATCCGCTATGAGCTGGATAAGGAGGATATTACCGGCATCAAATACGAGCCGTGGCATCTGCGCTATGTGGGGAGAGAAACGGCAGCATACATGACACAGGCACATCTTTGCCTGGAGGAGTTTGAAGCGGAGCGTCTTGAGGCGATCCGGGCATACGAACAGGACGGAGGGGATTTCACGCGCCTGGTGATGCGGCTGAATCTTCCGCGCCCGATACTGATTCTGGAGACGAACAGCGATGGAGAAGAAGAGTATTCCGCTTTTTACTGAACGGAAGAGGATCGTCCGCAGTGTGCCGCTGCTCATCCTCATGCTGTGTCTGAGCCTGTGCACCTGCGCTATGGCGGATTCCTTTGACGATGACGGCATGCTGCGGCTTGTGAACCGTGAGGAAAAAATCACAAAGCACTACGCGCCGGACGATCTGGTGCTGCCGGACGTGCCGACCAATAAAAAAGGCCAGAAAAACAGCATTTACATGCGGCCTGAGGCGGCCGAAGCCCTGGAGGAACTGTTTGCGGGCGCGCTGGAAGACGAGTATACGCTGCTTGCCGTTTCCGGATACCGGTCCTACAGCACGCAGTACGCGCTGTTTCAGCAGAAAGTGGAATCTGTCGGATCAAAAGAAGCCGCGCAGCGGACGGTGGCGCCTCCCGGGGCGAGCGAGCATCAGCTGGGCCTGGCGATGGATCTGGTATCGGATACCTTCCGCAACCTGAACCGGGCGTTCCTGGAAACCGACGAAGGAAAATGGGTGAACGATCATTGCTGGGAATACGGATTCATTATCCGCTACCGCGCGGAGTGGTCGGGCGTTACCGGCTATAAAGCGGAGCCCTGGCATATCCGCTATCTCGGGCGTGAGCACGCGCAGGCGGTGACGGAACTGAACATTCCCTATGAGGAATACGCGGCGCAGATGCGCCTGCTGCCGGAATATGTGCTCACTTACGGAACAGCGGCACTCTTTGAAGGCCTTTATGCGGATCTGATAAGCGGGGAATATGAGATGATTGAGGTGCTTGAAAACTCCGTATTTGACGCCGGCAGTGAAAATAACGCGCTGCAGAGTGTAACCGTGTACTATGAAGAAAGGAACACCGTGACGGAAGATGCTCTCACTCCGTGAAAAACTGAAGAACGCGGAAATCAAAGAGCGAAAGAGTCCGCCCGCGGAAAAGCGGGCTGAGGACTGTTTCCGGAAAACGGAAACGGTCGGAATTCCGGACGGTCTGCCCGAAGCGCTCTCCGCTTCCGCACTGCGCCTGATGACAGGTCGGGATCTTCCCGCGCTTGCAAGGGAAGAAATACTGTTTCTGGATACGGAGACCACCGGCCTTTCCGGAGGCGCGGGCACGGTTGCCTTCCTGATCGGCGCGGGCTTTTACCGGGGCGGAGCGTTTGCGATCGAGCAATACCTGCTGCGGGATTATGATGAGGAGCTTTTTCAGCTGCAGCATATCAGCGAGCTGCTTGCGGGCGCAAAGGCGCTGTGTACGTTTAACGGAGCAAGCTTTGACGTGCCGCTTCTGCGTTCCCGGCTTGTGATGAACCGTATCCGTCCGCAGATACCGGACATCCATATCGATCTGGTGCATATCGCGAGAAGGGTATGGAAAACGCGGCTGGAGCACTGCGACCTGCAGACGCTGGAAAGAAGCATCCTGCATGAGGAAAGGGAGGATGACCTGCCGGGTTCCCTGGTGCCGCAGCGCTATTTTTCCTATCTGAAGTGCCGGGATCAGAATCTGCTCACGGATATTCTGAAGCATAATGCGGCCGATATCGCTTCTCTGCCGAGACTGCTTCGCCGGCTCAGTGAGCTGCATGAAGACCCGATGACAGCCGATGCGCCGGAGGACCTGTTCAGCCTGGGACGGATCCTGGAAAAACGGGGCGACCGGGATCGTGCGAAGAACTGTTACCGCGCGTCCGAACAGAGCGCCATGGCGTTTGCGGCAAAACTGCGTCTTGCTGAAATCAGCAGACGGGAGGGTGATTATCCGGGCGCCGTACAGAGTCTGGAGAGCGCCCTGCGCAGAAGGAACCGCTGGGAGGTGCACCGCACGCTCGCCATACTCTATGAATACCGGCTGAAACGGTACCCGGACGCGCTGAGGCACGCGAGAAAAATGATGGAACTGGCCGGAGAGGAATCCGGTAAACGGGAAGAGGCCGGCAGACGCTGTGCGAGAATCGAAAAGAGAATGAAATCAGGAACGGAAAGGGAGGATGCGTAATGGGTTTTTTTGACGGGCTGAAGACGCGCAAGGCGATGATCCTGCAGCAGAAGGGGGAACTGGACGCCGCGATGCGGGAGTATGAGGCGCTCTATCAGAGCAATGTGATCCAGGCTTCCTATCTGCTGCCGTATTCGGTGCTGCTGCTGAAGAAGGGCGGGGAAGAGAATTATCAGAAGGTAAAGGAAATTCTGAAAAAAGCGGAGAAGGCCGCGGATATGAATCAGGAGAAAAGGCAGCAGCTGCTGATGAATTACGCCGTGGCGAATTATAAACTGGGAGAGCTCGGCAAGGCGATCGGCCTGCTGGAAGCGTCCCATCAGAAAGCGCCCTGCGGCATCACCTATCAGGCGCTCGGATTCCTTTATATCGAAACCGGCGATGCGGAGAAAGCCCTGCAGTATAACCTGGAGGCACTCGATTACGACGAAGAGGATCCCATCGTGCTGGATAATCTGGCGCAGACCTATTACCGCCTGCTGAACGATCATGAAAAAGCACTGCCCTATTTCCAAAAGGCGCATGAGATCAAGGAAACGCAGATCGATACCCTGTATTTCCTTGCTCTTTACGATATCGAGGCGGGCAGGAAAAAAGAAGCGGCGGAAAAACTGGAGACCGCGCTGCAGGGGAGCTTCTCCCCGCTGAATTACGCGACAAAAGAACGGGTCACCGAGCTGCTGAAGCAATGCGGTGAAGAGAAGACAGAGAAGGAGTGATGAACATGAAGTACGGTATTCAGATGTATTCGATTCGGGACCTGGCATCGCAGGATCTGCTCGCGGCGATCCGCACCGTCGCGGAGCAGGGATATGCCGCCGTTGAATTTGCCGGTTTCTTTGACAGGGACAGCAAATCGGTGAAAGAAACGCTGAAACAGTGCAATCTTGCCGTGGACGGAGCGCACACGCCGGTCAGGTCGGTATTGGACACGCCGGAGGAGCTGAGCGATTATCTGAATGAGATCGGATGCCCGTACGCGATCGTACCCGGCGCGGATATCAAGACCGCCGCCGCGATCGATTCGCTGTTGGAAGGTATCGAACGCGTTAAGCCGATTTTTGACAGGAAAGGGATCAAACTCGGGTATCACAACCATACGCAGGAGATGAAACCAAACCAGGATGGGCAGATCGCGTTTGAGGAAATGATCCGGCGAACGGACCTGATCCTGGAACTGGATACCTATTGGTCCTATGTGGCGGGAAATGATCCCGCGGCACTGATCGGGAAGTATCATGACCGTATCCGGCTGATCCATCTGAAAGACGGTGACGCCGCAGGAAACGGAACGCCGCTGGGACAGGGAACCGCGCCGGTGAAGGAGATGATCGCGCTTGCGGAGAAATACGGCATGCGGGCGATCGTCGAAAGCGAAAGCCTTACGCCGGACGGGCCGGGCGAAACCGGCATCTGCATTGCGTACCTGAAATCCCTTCCCAATTTTGAACGCTGAGCAAACACAGCAAAAAACAGGAAAAGAGGTGCGATCCTATGTTACAGATCGGTGCACAGTTTTATACGCTCAGAGAATTCTGCAAGAATACGGATGATTTTGCGGAATCGCTGAAAAAGGTTGCCGATATCGGCTACAAAACCGTCCAGATTTCCGGCACCTGCGCGTTTGACGCGGCGTGGCTGGACGCGGAACTGAAAAAGAACGGCCTGAAGTGTGTGATCACCCATACGCCGCTGCAAAGACTGACGGATGAGACCGAAAAGGTGATCCGGGAGCACGATACGTTCGGATGCGAGTATATCGGACTTGGTTCCTGGGGATTTGATGCATCAAAGGGGCACGGCCTTGACCGCTTCGAACCGGTGCTCCGGCCTGTGGCGGAAAAGCTGCGCAAAGGCGGAAAATACTTTATGTACCACAATCACGACAGGGAATTTGAAAAGATCGGAGGAAAACCGATCCTGCAGATCCTGGCGGAGACGATGCCTGCGGAACTGATGGGCTTCACGCTGGATACGTTCTGGGTGCAGGCAGGCGGCGGAGATCCGGCGCTGTGGCTGGAAAAGCTTTCCGGCAGGATCCCGTGCATTCATCTGAAGGACTATGCGTACGGAAGAAAGATGGCGCCGATCGGAGAAGGCAACATCAACTTTGACCGCGTTTTCGAAAAAGCGGAAAGCGGCGGCACGAAGTACATGCTGGTGGAACAGGATGACTGCAACGGGGAAGATCCGTTTGACTGCCTGAAGAGAAGCTATGACTATCTGAAGAGCTGCGGATTCTGCTGACGAGGTGCAATATGACGGAAATTCAGATTACCGACAGGCTGATCCACCTGCGAAACGATCGTATCAGCTATATCATGGGCATCATGGAGCCGGGGATCCTGACGCATCTCTATTTCGGAAAACGACTCGAAAGCTTTCGTCCGGAATCCATCCTGCGCCGGTACGGACTGAAGGATGAGGAACTGCGCCTGAAAAAAGGGATCCTGAACAATGTGCCGCTCGAGTATCCGTCCTGGGGGCTGGGGGATATGAGGGAGGGGAGCCTGATCGCGCGCGCCGCCGACGGCGGAGCCAGCTGTGACCTGCGCTTCCGGGATGCCGAAGCGGCAGACGGCAAGTATCGGCTGGACGGACTTCCGTCCGCGTACGGAGAGAACGCGAAAACCCTGCGGGTGCGTCTGTATGACGAAAAGCTTCGCATGCGGGTCACCCTGCTGTACGCGGTGTTCGAGGACTGCGACGTGATCACCCGGAGCGCTGTGATTGAGAATCAGGGCAGCGAGGCGATCGAACTGGAACGCGCTGCCTCCCTGTGCCTGGAACTGCCGGACGACCGCTATGACCTGATCACGCTTTCCGGGGCCTGGGCGCGCGAACGCGCGGTATACCGCCGGCGCATCTGCCCCGGAGAAATGAGCGTATCCAGCCTGCGCGGCGCGTCAAGCCACATCACATCACCTTTTGCGGCGCTTGCGCGACCCGAAACGTCTGAGTCGCAGGGAGAAGTATACGGCGCAGCGCTGGTCTACTCCGGAAGCTTCTATATGGGCGCCCAGGTCGACAGCAACGGCGCGGTCCGACTGCAGGGCGGGCTGAACGACCGGCATTTTTCCTGGAAGCTTGATGCGGGTGAAACGTTCACCGTTCCGGAGGGCGTGCTTGTGTATTCAGACTGCGGTCTGGATGGGATGAGCGCGCAGTTCCACACGCTCTGCGCCAATCATATCGTGCGTGGGAAATGGGCGAAGGCTCCCAGGCCGATCCTGCTGAACAACTGGGAAGCGACGTATTTCGCTTTTGATGAGGAGAAGCTGCTTTCGATCGCGAAGAAAGCCGCCGAAACCGGAATCGAGTTATTTGTGCTGGACGACGGATGGTTCGGACACAGGGATGATGATCATTCTTCGCTGGGAGACTGGTTCGTCTATGAAAAAAAGCTGCCTGACGGGATCAGACATCTGTCCGACAGAATCCATGAAATGGGCCTGAAATTCGGACTGTGGTTTGAACCGGAAATGATTTCACCGGACAGTGATCTGTTCCGGAAACATCCGGACTGGGCGATGCAGTTTCAGGGAAGGGAGCATGTCGAGGGAAGAAATCAGCTGATCCTGGACCTCTCCAATCCCGAGGTGTGCGAACACGTGTATCAGATGATGGCGGGCCATCTGCGGGAAGACGGGATCGATTACATCAAGTGGGATATGAACCGCAACTTTACCAATCCGGGCTCCATGCGCCTTCCGCCGGACAGAATGAAGGAATTCCCGCATCGCTACATGCTGGGCCTTTATTCCATCCTGTCAAGGCTGACAGAAGCGTTCCCGGAGGTCCTGTTTGAAAGCTGCTCCGGCGGAGGCGGAAGGTTTGACCTCGGTATGCTCAGCTTTATGCCGCAGACGTGGTGCTCCGATAATACGGACGCGATCAGCCGCTGCAGGATCCAGTGGGGCACTTCCTATGTATTCCCGCCGTTTTCCATGGGCGCGCATGTCAGCGCGGTGCCGAACCACCAGACCGGCAGGATCACTCCCATCAATACCCGGATCAACGTCGCGATGAGCGGATGCTTTGGGTTTGAACTGGATCTGAACCGGCTGACGGAAGAGGAAATCGCACAGGTCAGAGCGGCGGTCGTCCGCATCAAGGAGGTGCGTGAGATCCTCCTTTACGGAGAATTCCACCGGCTCTCCAGCCCCTATGAGGGACATGATACAGCCTGGATCACCGTTTCAAAAGATCATAAACGCGCGATCCTGATGCTGACAAGGGATCTTGCGCAGCCGAACGCAAACGCGCCGATGATCCGCCTGCGTGGATTGGACGCACAGAAAACATACCGCGTTCTGGAAACCGGGGAAGTATACCGCGGGGACGAACTGATGAATTCCGGCATTACTCCGGAACTGCCGAAAGGAGACGCCGCTTCGGTCAGTCTTACCCTTGCCGCGGAAGAGTAACGGGAAAAACCAGGAGTATCGGTGAAGAAAAATGGATGAAAATCGACCGTTTCGCCATCTGAAAATGCCCGGTATGATCGCGCTGATCATCCTGATCGGACTTGCGATCAACTGGAAGTATGCGGTGCAGTATTTTGACGCCGTCATCGGCGCGATCCGTCCCTTTCTGGTGGCGGCATTCATCGCGCTGATCCTGAACGCGCCGATGACGGGCCTTGAAAACTGTTTTGACAGAAGCAAACTGACGAGGAACTGGCCGGATAAGACGAAAAAAGGGATCGCTTTCGCCCTGGTGCTCGTATTTACCCTGATCGTGGCGTTTGTGATTTTCCGTTTTGTCATTCCGCAGCTTACCCGGATGCTTACCATTCTGGTGGAATACCTGAAAACCCATTCCGATATCCTGGGACAGATCCAGCAGAGTCTGAAGATCGAGAGCCAGGTATTTGACGACGCGCTGCAGGATCTGCTGAAACGGATATCCGCCCTGATCGTGGAGCAGGCTCAGAACATCATCGCTTCCCTGCTTCGCATCACTACGTCGACGCTGGTCTTCCTTCTGTCCGTAACGCTTGCTTTTTACCTGCTGTCCGCCAGGAATACGCTGCGGAAACAATTCGCGCGTGCAGCCCGCGCCTTTCTGCCGGAGCCGAAGGCAAAAAGCGTGATCACCACAAACAGGCTCGTGGTCAGAACGATTTCCACATGGTTCGGCCATCAGTGCATCGAAGCGTGCATTCTGGGCGGAATGCTCTTCATTGTCATGACCATATTCGGTATGCCCTATGCCGTACCGCAGTCCTTCCTGACGGCGTTCATGCAGATGATCCCGTATGTCGGAGCGTGGATTTCCTTCGCGGTCGGTTTTGTGACCATGCTGAGCGTCGATCTGCACACGGCCATCCTGTTTGGCGTTCTGCTTCTGACGCTCCAGCAGATCGAAGGCTATCTGATTTATCCGCATGTCGTGGGAAAATCGGTGGGACTGCCGCCCTGGCTGAGCCTGACGGCGGTGTGCGCGGGAGGCGCGCTGCTTGGAATGGGCGGAATGCTGATATCCGTTCCGCTGACTTCGGTTGTATATACCCTGTTCCGGGAATTCGTACGCAGCCGGGAAATGAAAAAGGAGAATCAAATTGATTTACAGGATGCCCAAGAGGCCGGAGAGAAATGAACCCTGCTGGTGCGGCAGCGGAAAGAAGTACAAGAACTGTCATGCGGCTTTTGATGACAGACTGCTTGCGTGCCAGCTGCGGGGGATCCAGATCCCGCCCAGAAAAATCATCAAAACGCCGGAAGACATTGAAGGGATCAAAAAAAGCGCGGTGATCAACATCGCCGTTCTGGACGAGGTGGGAAAACAGATCCGCGAAGGGATGACGACCCAGGCGATCGACGATCTCGTGAACGAGGTCACCTACGGCATGGGCGGAACTCCCGCGGATCTGCACTATCAGGGGTTTCCCAAATCCGTATGCACATCCGTGAACGAGGAAGTGTGCCACGGGATCCCGTCCGCGGATGTGATCCTGAAAAACGGGGATATCGTGAACGTGGACTGCTCCACCATCCTGAACGGATATTATTCCGATTCCTCCAGAATGTACATGATCGGCGAAGTGAGCGAGGATAAGAAGAAACTGGTGGAAGTGACGCGCGAATGCGTTCAGATCGGTCTGGAACAGGTGATCCCCTGGCACACGCTGGGAGACATGGGCAGCGCGGTGAACGCGCACGCGAAAGCCAACGGGTACAGCGTAGTGCGCGAAATCGGCGGACACGGCTGCGGAAAGGAATTCCATGAAGACCCCTGGGTGAGCTATGTTTCAAGAGCCGGTGAGGAAATGCTGATGGCACCCGGAATGGTGTTTACGATCGAACCGATGGTGAATATGGGAACACATCGGATCGTTGAGGACAAAAAGAACGGCTGGACCATCCGCACCGCGGACGGGAAGCCATCCGCGCAATGGGAGATCCAGGTGCTGGTAACGGAAACCGGGCATGAAGTGCTGACGTGGTAAACGACTGTCGACGGGGGTATGCATACAAACGCGTAAGCGCAATAAACAATACCTGTAAATGGCGTGCGATATGAGATACTGTGTCTGAGCGATTCAGAGCAAAACAGCAATATTGCCGGAGGTGGGGTAACGATGAGTACGGAGAACCAAAATCCGGAAGACCTGTATGAAGCACAGGAAGTGGAATCCCTCCGCACCCCCACGAGCTGCACGGTGTATCTCGGGAAAGGGCGCTATCGGATCGAGGTTGAAGCATGCGCCGAGGAACGCAGCGGATCCACTTCCAATTCCACCGTCAAATGT